>JAITFB010000038.1 GCA_031281695.1 Candidatus Servula neotermitis | reverse complement strand
CCCCATGAGTTACGAGAACGTGTCGCATAAAGTTGCGCCATCACGCCCCAACGACTAGACACGGTCAATCTCCTCCGAATCCACGCCCATAGCCAATAAAACTTTGCGCAAAACTGCATCAGAAATTTCCACCACTTGCATATCTGCCACATAAGAAGTTAAGATATGATTGCGATGAGCCAGTTCCACTAAAGGAGTCGATTTACGGTCGCGCGACTCTAACCAACGTTTTTTAAGACGACGAAAATTCACTTGCTTATTTTATCAATTAAATGTTGCAGTTCGACTTCAGTTCGCGGATTGGACAATTTCGATGCAGCAGATTGAGCCCGGTCTAAATAGTTTTGTAACTGTGAATCATTTACGCCAACCTTTTGCAATAATTCCGGATTGTCACGGCGATCATCGGCGATTTGAAAAGCTCTCCCAAAATTTTGGGCAAAATTTAGCCACTTTGAAAAAAATTCGCTCTCAGCTGGTAGCGGTGAAACAGCAATTAAACCCAGTTCAACTGCGCCTTCAATCAGAGCTACAGTTTTATGGTCAATCAATTCGTAATACTGGTCCATAGTTTCTATCTCGCGAGTGATTTCATAAATTTGACCATAACACATTTTTCTAAAAGCCTTAATTAGTGTCTGAGTAGCTCGATTTCCAATATGCTCAGTCAGTTCCAATGCCATCGCAAATAAATAATCCCCGGCAATCAAAGCTTTCCCCACCCCGAATTTTTTATTAGCCGATTCAACTCCTCTGCGAAAATCGTCTTGGTCAATAATATCATCGTGATACAAAGATGAAATATGAGTGAGTTCAATAGCAGTCGCCGCATCAACTAAATAGTTATCAGGAGAATATACCATCAGCTCTGATTCGTCTGCTGGCTCAGGAACACTCGAATAGCTAATTGCATTTCCAGCTAAAAAAGTCAAAGTCGGACGGAGCATTTTGGCTTCATTATTTAATAAGTGGCGTAAAATTTCGGAATACCCATCTGGGAGATCGGCAGTCAAACTTTCAATTCTTCGAGTGACCAGCAGCGGCACCTGATCAACGGTAAAAGTCATAACTTCAGGTTACCTCATTATCAGTGGTCAGTTATCAGTTGTCGGTTGTGCAATATTATTTCAATGCTGGTGCTCACGCTCAAACGACAAGACTTCAGAACGAGCGACTAGATACTAGCGACTAGTGAAGTCAACTCGATGAATTGACTAAAAGTTAAGTTTTCGGCGCGAATGTCTGAGGATAAGCCCATTTCGGCTAAGAAAGTTTCAATTTCAGGATAGTACGGTTTCAAATTGTTCACGATTTTTTTGCGACGATGTTTGAAAGACTGATCAACTAAATGGGCAAACTGATCATAAGGCGGGAGCTTTTTCAAGACCGAGGTTGAATTACGGGTCACGCGAATTAAAGTCGAATCCACGTGCGGTCGAGGATAAAACACATTACGGGAAATTTGCGAAACGATTTTCACCGATGCAAAATATTGCAACTTCAAAGTTGGAATGCCGTACAATTTCGTATTCGGCACCGCACATAAACGCTCGGCCTGTTCCCGTTGCACCAAAAAACAACTTTCTTCAATTTGAGCGAACCTTTCATATAAAGTCAAAATTATGGGAACTGCTAAATTGTAAGGCAGATTAGAAACGCATTTATTAATTGAAGCGGGAATTTGTTTAAGTTCGAGAAAATCTTGATTGATTATACTCACGGGTGGCTGATAATTTTCAAATACTGATTCTAAATACGCTGCCAGCCGACTATCGATCTCCACCAAAGTCAATAATCTAGCTCGCTCCGCTAAACTACGAGACAACGCGCCTAAACCTGGTCCGATTTCTAAAACGTGATCAATGGAATTCACTTCAGCCAAACTCGCAATTTTATCAATCGTAGTTTGGACATAAATAAAATTTTGGCCCCTTTTTTTACTTGGTCGAACCTGCAATTTTTCCAGCTGATATTTTAGAGTTGCTAAGCTGAGTGGCTCGGACATAATATAATTTTAACTCACACAGATGGCAGTAACCATTTATCAGTAATCAATCATGAAAACTTGGAGCAAGAGCGCGAGCGCTTTCAGTTAAACTAAAAAAATGAGTGGCCCAGAAATTTTAGTGAAAATTAATAAATTGCAAAACTATCTTAACGCTTTAGAATTTCCGCTCTATTTTTTAGACTACGAAACCTATTACGTCTCAGGGACGCAAAATGTTGGAAGAATGCCGTCGCAAATTCCTTTCCAGTATTCTCTCCATAAAATGGAAACACCCGAGTCTGATCAAATATCTCAGACTATGTATCTTCACGATTCTGATTCCGAGCCAACCCAGCCGCTGCTGGAACAATTAATGGCCGATATTGGCGAGCGGGGATCAGTTTTAGTTTGGAACGACAAATTCGAAAAAGCTTGCAACGATCTTATGGCCAAACTCAATCCTAGCTACAAATTTCCCTTAAGAGCTCTGAACAGTCGAATTCGCGATTTGGCAGATCCGTATAAATATGATTGGGTCAGAGATCCACGCGCGCCAGGCCGCTGGTCCTTGAAAATCGTGATGCCGCTCTTGTTCCCCTCCGAAGAATATCCCCAATTGGACTATCGACGTTTGAATTTGATTCAAGAAGGTGGTGCCGCCCAAAAACTTTGGATGGAGACCGTTATGTCCGAGCGAACTACCACCGTATTCCATGGCGAAACTGTTAGCGTTGAACAGATATTGGCGGCTTTACGCGAATATTGCACTTTAGACACTTTATCGATGGTTTTTATTTACCAAAAATATTTAAACTGGGTCCAAGCCTAAACTTCAATAGTGTCCGACTTAATTTCCAAAATCGATGAACTAAAATCAGTAAACGCTTTTCAATCAATTCAAGTCGTTGTCCCCAACCAAAGCGCTGGTCGCCAATTGAAACGCGAACTGGTCGCTGGTCAATCATACGTCAATTTAGAAATCGTCACCATCCAACAATTGGTTCATAATGCTGCTGCTCAACATTTTTCCGATCGCCCACCTTTAACTTTAAGTGCTCGTTGCTTAATGCTGATGTTACTCTTTAAAAACTCTAAATTTTCCAGCCGTCAATGTCCCAATTTGGCCAAAGTCAGTTCGCAATTTTCCACTATCGAATATTTAGCTCGCAAATCTCAGGACTTAGATTGGTATAATGGGCTGGACCAGCTGCAACTCAGCGAAGTGGGGCAAGAGATGGTTGACCTACACTTGGAGCTAAAAAAACGCTGGAGTGAATATTACACTGAGGCGGATGTGCTTCGCTTTTTAATTCAGAATTCAAAATTCATAATTCATAATTCGAGAAGTTTAGGTGCAGGCACTGGAATAGAAAATGTTAGCAACAGTCGTAGCAGCAGCAACAGTCGTAGTGGTAGTAGCGCAGAAATTGAAGACTCTCGACCTAAAAGTGCAAAAATTCCTGCTGGCAGCAACCAAGAAATACTGCTAGGATATGGATTGGAGCGACGGTTTTTACCGGATTTGACCTATTCGATGTTAGAAAATGTGTGTTCAGAACTGTTTCCAGCAAGTGTCCCCGAAAACCTACGCGCTGAAACACCTACGGTTACTGTGAGCAAAGCTTCCAATTTGGACGATGAAAGCAGGCTGGCGGTCAGGCAAGTTTTGCAATGGGTTCAAGAGGGGGTGCCAGCTTCCGAAATTGCCATTACTTTCAATACTGACTCCGGATATTCCAAGCTAATTCGAAATTATTTGAAGGAGGCCAGTTTGCCCATCGCTGGCGGCAATCCCACCAAATTAATTGACTCATGGGCTTACCAAAACTTCATAGATTAT
>JAITFB010000086.1 GCA_031281695.1 Candidatus Servula neotermitis | reverse complement strand
GTCGAAACTAAAAGGCTTTTGCCAAACCGCCTGGGCCGCGAGAGAAAATTGTGTCTAACATCGTTCGCCAATTTATGTACCAAGGCAGTCTTATCAACGTAAGCGTAATTTTCAGTCACAATATCTGGGAAAGTTTGAATCCCAATCGGCATTCTTTTTAACACTGGAGTGGAACTATCGCTCATACTATAATTTTAGCAGTTGTTGGCTACTAATGCCAGCGATTAGTTCAGCTAGGTAATTATCAAGAAAAACCAGTTCCGAACAAATAACCGTCCAGATTAAAAAAGGCTTGCCTCCCTACTCGTCTCATAGGTTATTTCGGGCGAAAATTATGAATTACCAGCCTCGCTCAACCTCAATCGGTGGTTTCTAACAATTGAGAATATACATAACTCAGCCGGCGAATGATAAATAAGTCGGCTACGACTATCACGACCATAATAGCCTGGCTTAAAGCCTGGGCGAAAGCGCTGGTAGAAGTAGTTACAAACAATGAAGCGAAAGGGAGTAAAATCGAAGTTCCGCAGGTTGGACACCCTAACCCAAGGCCAGCCAGAATTGAAACTACTAAGGAGCCGCCAGTTTCTCCTGGAGCAAATTTAGACTGGCGCAACATAGTTTTGATTAGAACCGCTAAAGTCAATGCTTGCATAATGCACATCAGCATAATGGCCCAATCGGAAAAACCAGCAGTGTACATTGAAAAGAATGTACGTATTTTTTCCTGAAACGATAAATTAGAGGAAGTTAACAGCCCCCAATAGGTGGAGCCGAATGAGGTTAGGACCAAAATCGGCATAAAAATGGCGAAAATCGCTATGCTAATCATCCAAGTGGTGTATTGCTCAATGATCTTAAGCAAACCCACTCCAGCCATTTTGGTCCTAATTAAAAATTGTTCCACATTTTCAGTATAATTTAGCAGATGTTTCATGCCAAAGCAAACGTCGTTGTCGTGCAATTGTAGAAAGCACCAGCAAAATGCGTCAAAAGTCGATGACGAAATTATTAGTTCCGATTTTCAATGAGCTAAACAACTTGACTGATGCTCCATGAAAACTGTTTGCTTTCCAGCTAAAATTTTTGAAATATTTTCAAATGCCAGTTCTTTGTCACTAATGTTGGCTAAACTATACTTAAGCGAGATTTGCTCATATGAGAGTCAGGAGGTTAAAAGTGACAAGAATGTTCTCCGCTGGTTTAGCATCACTAGCTTTAGCGTTGACCAGCCTAATTAATATTGTTCCAGCTTCTGCGATCACAATTAATCCTGACCAATATGGGGTTTCTGTCCAAACTGCGGATAACGAGTGGACCAGTTTGAATTTTCTTGAAACGCCTAATTCCAATCGGCTCAGTGCCACAGTCTCTTTGGCTGGTGCCGCGAACTTATTAGACCAAAACTGGTCAGTTCAGATTACTATGCCTGGTGTCGACCCTTGGACAGTCTCCAGTTATGATCCAACCAAAACCTTTGATATCGGTGAAAAAACTCCAGGCACCCGTATTGAATTGCGATTATCCGCCAGCCAAACTTTTACAGACGGTTCGAAGCGAGAAATTGATCGAGGTACTTATCTCGACGTGCCATCCCTTCCTCAATTATATTTCGGCGTTAGCCGTGATGGTCAATCCTGGGAAACTGGCTTTAAACTGCGAGACAATATATCGACTGGGGTGCTGGGCTTCGCGGGGTCACTCAGTTGGCGCAGTTCATCCAGTAGCGGAACAAAATCCATTCCTACGACAACCAACAGCGCGGTGCATGTCCCATTTACTGCGCGAAACGCCGATGATGAGTACGAATTGTCTTTGCAAGGCACCATTTATCGTGAAGACAACGGTATTAAATCCAACTATTACAATTTCACAACCACCGAAACTTTTGCTGCCAGAGCTTTCCCGCAATGCCGCGTTGATGACCAAGTTTTTCCCAGTTCCGGCATAGCAATTCATGAAGGAAACGATGATGACCCGCATCGAATTAGTTCCGATTACGATTTAGTCTGTATGCAACAATTGATCAACCTAGACCCCGATCCTCAAGAAGATTCTTACCTAACTTCACATACTTGGCAAATCACTTCGGACATTGACTTATCAGCAGCTTCCGCGACTGATCCCAGCGGCTGGACTCCTATCGGCGCGAATGTCGATGGTTTAGCTAGTATAACTATCACGGGCGACCAACTTCGAACTATTAAAGGACTGAAAGTTGCTCAAGACGCTAATTATATGGGCTTGTTTGGCTGGACTGGTAATATTGAAGCTGCGAACCTCAACTTGGAATCGTTTAATGTTCAAGGCGATGAATATGTAGGCGCGTTAGTTGGTAAAACTTCGAAAGCCAATATCAATCACGTCCTCGCCTCCGGAACTGTATCCGGAACTAGCACCGTAGCTGGATTGATCGGCTATCTCGACAGTATGGTCGACCAAACTCTGAGCAACATTGTGGTTTACGATGGAGACTTGAATGTCAGTCTTGGCGGGTTAATTCACGCAATTTATTCTACAGATACAACCATCGGTGGCGTGACTCATTATGGCAATCTTTATCATTGGTCTGGTCTCAATAGCGCATCCAGCGGGTCTTTTAATCCCTTTGTTGACGACGATCAGTATAGCTATCCACTTAACGGAAAATCCACCAGTTGTTCCGATTTAACTACCATCAGCTGGTGGAATCAATTGGGTTTTCCAGCTTCGACAGTTAATTTACCGTTCAGATGTTTAGCTACTTTAATCACTTCAAATAGCAACTTGGGAAATCTAAGCGGAGCGGTTGGAGAAACTTTAACTTACTCAGATCATACTAATACTTCGGTTTATCGGTATCCAGCCAAATCCTCCAAAGTCGACTTTTACGTCAGCAATAATCCAAGTGCTGCCAGCAAAATCAGCGATTTGACGATTAGCAATGACCAGACTAGCGCCACAATTCTGGATGCGGCTGGTTATTTAGGAACTTATGTTTATTCGCTGGGATTAGACTTGCCAGCTGGAATAGCTCTGATCAGCGACTCTAATACTTTGAATGCCACATTCGCCGATCGCGGAAACGATCCATATTTGAAAACTTTTGATTTAGTCAATTACGCTAACAACGATGTGGGTTTAACTTGGGAAATTGATCAATCTCAGGCTGATGGAAGTGAGGCGACTTTTAAACTAATCGATCCTCGAGGGGGAGTTACACCAACTACAGTACCCAATAAATTGTCGGACACATCTAAAATTGGAGTCAAGACCCAACCAGGAACTTATACAATTGACGCTACATTTAAGATGCCTATTACAGGCGGCGGAACCGCGACTGAGCGTCAAATCAAAACTTTTACCACGCCACTTTTGTCGGACTTCGGTTTCATCGCCAGCCAAGATACTTCCAGCGACACTCTAGATTTACATTATGAGTTTGACCAAGCTGTGACTGGAGCTTTGAATATTTCAGCGTCCAATTTAACTGACAGTTCTCAATTTTTAACTACGACCAGCGAAGCTTCTCGGGAAAAGGCTTACGCAGGTCTAAGTATTCCTATGCAAATGGGCAATCAATATCAAGCGATTTTGGACGGCAGTGTAACTAGTCAAGATGCCAGTTACTCATTCTATGAAAACCGTGAGCTGACTTTGGCCAGCTTCTCCGATTTTGGAATTACCCAAAAAACTCTCGGCGACTATACTGTGACTTACGCTTTGCGAAACACAGTCAGTCAAGCTTTACAAGTCTCTTATAGTTATTTCAAAAAAACAGGTGTTGGTTTGTCATGCGACGATTTGCCTGATCCTGATTCACCCAGCCCCAGCTACTCAGGTAATTTTCAATGTCACACCAGCCCAACCAATCCTCAATTGGATAGTCTACTAACCAATTTCTATCCGCAAGCGGTTGGAACTATCACTAACGCTGATCCCAGCTCCGGTCGCTTATTGGTCCAATCAGTTAAGCAATGGTCTGAATTCACTTCTTCAATCTACGCCCCAACCAGTTCTAAAGACTGCGGATACACTTTCCAAACCGATAACATTGCCAAACATCGCGGAACCGCTCAAGACCCATATCTAATCGCCAACGTCAATGATTTGAACTGTATGCGCCAATTGATCAACAATCAAGTCGGAAATTTCAGTCAGTTCCATTATTGG
>JAITFB010000072.1 GCA_031281695.1 Candidatus Servula neotermitis | reverse complement strand
ACTTCGACATCGCTGTTAGCATAGGTATTGTAGGATTTTAGGTGGTATTTTTTATAGGCTTCTATTATTTCACTGTCTCGCGAATATTTGGTTTTACCAATTACTTTGGCGGTGCCTTCGATTTGAATGTTGTCGGCACAAAGCGCAACTCGGTTATTCTCCTGAATTTGCTGGTACTTTAGAAGATCGACTCCTGTTTGAAAATAAATTTTGCGCTCATGAATAATACAACTCATAAGTCGTACAGTAGGCCGATCTTGACTGCTAGTTGCCAAAGGCATTGTTTTGGATGGGCCTATCTGGTCGTAGATTTTTTCAAGCTCGGTTTCGTAGTCTAATCTCATATATTTATTTTAGCATTTTATTGCTTGAAGATGTTTTTACCTTGAGTAAAAAACAGTTATTTTGTCAAATAAAGGAATAAATGTCACTCACTGTCTTTAAAGTGAGATTTTTGTCACATATAGTTTGTAAGATGATAATATATGGTTGATCTAATTCGTGGATCAGAAGGCATTATGCCGAAGAAGATCTCTCGCGTTCATCCTTTTTTGAAATGGGCTGGCGGTAAGAGGGCGTTGTTGCCTGAGTTACGACAGCACTTACCAAAGGACTTTGCGGATCGCAATTATTTTGAACCATTTGTCGGAGCCGGTGCTTTATTTTTTGATCAACAGCCGAGCAAAGCGGTGATTGGTGATGCTAACAAAGACTTAATACTTACTTATATTCAAATACGGGATAATGTCGAAACATTAATCAGTGAATTGAAAGAACACGAGAGGTTCAATAAAGCGGAATATTTTTATGAAATCCGCGAGCTGGATCGTAATTCTTCGGAGTTTACTCGAATGAGTGATGTGAAAAAAGCAGCCCGTCTGATTTACCTCAACCGAACCTGTTTCAACGGATTATACCGAGTTAATTCCCAAGGATTGTTCAATGTCCCCTTCGGGTATTACAAAAATCCTAAAATTTGTGATGAAAAGTTACTACAAGCTGTTCACCGCTATTTAGCCCAAGATGGTGTTTCAGTTGATATTGTATCAGGGGATTATGAAAGTACAGTGAAGAAAGCAGATCATACTAGTTTTGTGTATTTTGACCCACCTTATTATAGCCCCGACAATACCAATTTTGTGGGTTATCAGGCCAATGGTTTTTCTGAAAAGGATCACGAAAGGCTCAAAAAATTGTATGTTACGTTGACAGAAAGAGGGACAAAATGTTTATTGAGTAATTCGGA
Source organism: Candidatus Servula neotermitis (assembly GCA_031281695.1). Classification (GTDB taxonomy): domain Bacteria; phylum Actinomycetota; class Actinomycetes; order Actinomycetales; family Bifidobacteriaceae; genus Servula; species Servula neotermitis. The sequence continues at coordinate 4,419 of JAITFB010000072.1, read as the reverse complement.
TTCAGATTTTATAAGGAGTTTATATAAAGATAAACAATTTGAGATTATTAGTTTACGAACGCGGCGTATGATTAACTGTATTGCTGAAAAACGTGGCGAAGTAGGCGAAGTTTTAGTGAAGAACTGGAAATGACTTCATTAGTTTCACTTAAAACCAAAAATGATTATGCGTGGGAAATGTTGTTTGATAAATATCATATCTTAGATGCGCTAGGCAAAGAATTAACTTATAAGATTTCTTCAAAACAGATTAATGAATTTCGTGAGGCCAGACTAATGGCGAAATTTGACGAAAGCTCGTATTTGCCGGAAGTTTTTCGAGACAATCAGTTGTCGATTTTACCAGTATCTCGGGGTGAATATGTGATTGGCAAATTTAAAACACACCAGTCTTTGAACGCTCAGTGCTTTGAACCCCATACGATACAATCTATTGGCGATCCTCAACTTGAGACTTTGAATCCTGACAATTTATATAGTGAGTCGCTTGCTTTGTCTTTTGCTTATAATAGCGGAATTTTTGAAAAAGCTTTGGGTATTAGGTCATTTAAACCAACTGTTAACGGCCGGATGGGTTCAGGGAATTTCGAGTTTCAAATAATGAGCCAAATGCCCGATCGGTTTACGTTTTCAATTCAGGTTGTAAATTCCCAGTTAGAAATTGATGCGGGTTACGAGAGTTCCGATGCCTTTGTGATTTGTGAAGCGAAGAATCATATTGTTTCGGAACTTTTAGTGCGTCAGTTGTATTATCCATACCGTTTATGGAGCAACACGATCAGAAAACCGGTTATTCCGATTTTTTTGGTTTATACAAACGGTAATTTTCATTTATTCATATATCAATTTACGAACTTGTTGGATTACAATTCCCTTGCGCTCCAAAGTCATCAGGTTTTTTCAGTAGAGCGCAAGACAATTTCTTTGAGCGAAATAGTAAAAATTTATAAGAGTATCACGAAAATTTGTGAGCCGGATGTAGTTTTTCCTCAGGCGAATTCTTTTTCTCGGATTCTTGACTTGCTTTCGGTTTTGCACGATCGTCAACTTAGTTGGAGTGAAGTCGCAATTCGGTATGAGTTTGATTTACGGCAAACCGACTATTATATCACAGCCTGTGAATACTTGGGATTGGTTAAAAGGATCAGTCATGCTTCCGAAGAGACTAGTTATGCGTTAACAATGGCTGCGAAAGAAATTCTAAATTCACCCTATAAGGTAAAATGTATGTCATTAGTCAGACGAATTTTAAGCACTCCTGTTTTCAACGAAGTTTTTAAAGTATATCTTCAAACTCAACGAGTACCTGATGTGAACTCGATTGTTACTATAATGAGTGAACTACATTTTCACCAACCCATGGAACTTTCTACTATTCGGCGTCGGGCATCATCAGTTCGGAGATGGATGCAGTGGATCGTCTCTTTGACTGAAAAATAATTTTTTGAGTTTGAGTCAATATGAGATTCGCACCAGAAACTTTTAGTCTAGAAAGTACATCTGTATGGAGTTTTCCTAATCGCGGAAATTGGGCTAGTCATGACGCGAAATATAGAGGTAATTGGTCACCGTATATTCCTCGAAATTTGATTTTACGATATTCTAAAACTGGTGATATTGTTTTAGACCAGTTCGCCGGCGGTGGAACCACTTTAGTGGAAGCTAAACTGCTTGGCAGGGATGTAATTGGCGTTGATGTTAATGCTGAATCTTTGAGTAAATGCAAAGAAAAAATTACCTTTGAAACGCAAGGCGAAGCGAAAGTGGACATTCGGCAGGGTGATGCCAGAAGACTTGATTTTCTAGAGGGCGCAAGTATTGATTTGATTTGTACTCATCCGCCTTATGCCGATATTATTAAATATAGTGAGAGTATTGAACAAGATTTATCTTTGCTCAGTTATGAAGATTTCTTGGAAGCAATGTCCAAGGTCGCTCACGAATCTTTTCGGGTGCTTAGACCAAATAAATTTTGTGCGGTTCTCATGGGCGATATTCGAAAGAAAGGTAATGTTATTCCGTTAGGATTTGAAGTAATGAATCGGTTTTTACAAGCAGGTTTCACGCTGAAAGAAATCATTATTAAGGAACAACATAATTGTAAGGCAACAGGAATGTGGAAAGTTCGGAGTCAAAAATACAATTTTTTATTACTCGCACATGAATACTTGTTTGTCTTCAAGAAAATTCTAAGTTAAAATGATTCTTTCTAGGTTCGTTTTTATACTTTGAAACGATCTACCGTGGCTATTTCCTACTCTTCTTTTTCGGTACTTGAATAATTGGCAACAATATCTCCACCACATCGTGGGCTAATTCATTGTTCTCAATGTCTAGCATATACCATTCTTTGGCGCCGGGGTAAGGGTAGTTTTTTTCGGCGTGGGACATCAGCGAGTCGAGTTCGGGGAGAATTTTCACGAAGACTGTGTTGTCGCACACTAAAAGGATGGGTTTGTCGTTAATGTAAACCTGATAATCGCCAAACATTTTGCGATAACGAACTAAACCTGTGTCCGCGATTTGTTCGCAAACGTATTCGACGAATTCTTGAAAGGTGGTCATAGAGCTATTTTCATAAGCGTGGCTTGTTATTCACTGATAAAATCAAATAGTCGTTGCTGTAATTCGTGCATCAGAGCGGGATCAATTGTGCCGACATAAGTATTGAGTCGTTTTCGAGGAATTGCAACAATTTTATCGATCATAATGAAACTATCGACAGCTAACCCGTTGTTCGGGGTTTTGGGCAATTCCATTCTGTAAACATCTCCGGTGAAGTCAACGGGATGAGAAGTGATCAAACAAGTTACCACAGATTCATTTTGCTGATACCGGTCTGATTGAATTATTACAACTGGTCTAGGCTTGGTTGCGTATCCGCTGTCGGTGCTGACCCAGATTTCACCTCGGTTCATGTGTATAAATCTCCGAGACATCGTCTATAAAATCTTGATATTCGGGGTGCAGTTCGTCAAAATTCGAAATGCTGGGCTTAGAAATGTCCAGGCCGATGCGTTTTTCTTTGGCGATGCGGGTCAGGAACATTCTCATCACATCGCTGAGGGCTAGACCATATTGGCTGGTAATTAAAGCAGCTTGTTCCTTAATTTCTTTGGGAACTCTTGTAGCAACTTGCACAGTGGTCATCATTATCCTTTCGTTTGAAAATGTTAACGTTTGCTATCATTTACATCATTAGTTTAACTTAAAGGCCGACATTTGGTCAATATAAAAAAATGTGTAAATATACTTGACTGTCGTAGTAATATGACATAAAATTATATAGGACAGATAAATCGGTCTGTCCCGAGTAAACGAAAGGAAAATTTGTGGAACCAACGCTGTCGTCGGATTTGTTGCGAGGGCATACTGACACAATTGTATTGGCCAGCTTGCTGGAAGGGGACCGTTACGGGTTCGAGATATACAATTGGATTCGGAAGCAAACGCACGACCAATACGTTTTGAAAGAGACCACTTTGTATTCCAGCTATAAACGGCTGGAGCGGGATGGTTTTATTGATTCATATTGGGGCGACGAAACGCAGGGAGCACGCCGCCGGTATTACCGGATCACAGCGGCCGGGCGCAAGTTGTACCGGCGCAATGTGCAGGACTTGGAGTTTACTCAGCAAATTATCAACGCGCTGTTGGGAAAGGAAATACTATGAATACGCGTGAACAGATTAAGGAAATTTTTGCAGACTATCCGAGCTCCGAAGAATTGAACAACTTTATGGAGGAATTGGAAAGCAACGTCAATGCCCACGTGGCTCAACTGCGACGTAAAGGCATAAGTGAAGCCGAAGCCATTAAAATCGCTCTAGATGAATTAGGAGATGTGGCAGCTTTGGCCGATGAATTGAACTTGAAAAACAAGCAAGAAATGTTTTCCTATCGCTATATGAAAACTCGCAACTTTTTGACCCCAGGTCGTACAGCCCTTTACGTGGGCGGATCGCTGATCTTGGTGCTGGCATTAAAAGTGCCTATGGTTTTAGCGTTGGTGGGTTGGCGTTCGGATTGGCTGACAGTTGGGTTGTTGGCAGTCGGAGGGCTGAGCCTTTTGGGGATTGTATATTTAGGACTGACTCAGGAAACTGGCGCTCGTTATGGCATGCCAACCAAACGGGCACTCGGTTATGTTGGAGCGATTGCGCTGGTATTGCCAGTTTTGGCGGAGGGGCTGATAGTAGCTGCTGTCTTTCTACTGCGGGGTTCTAGTATTTCGGAGTGGTTTGCGGAGCTGGGCCGAAATTCGTCTGCGCAGACAGCTGTTGTGATTAGCATAATTTCGGGAGTGATCGGGATAGCTTGGAGCGTGTGGTTGATGGTGACTGAAAAAGATCATAAAAAACTTTGGGTGAAACAAATGAACGATCGCTATGCCAAACAGTGGACCGAAAATTACTTGTC
>JAITFB010000054.1 GCA_031281695.1 Candidatus Servula neotermitis | reverse complement strand
GGATCGTGTAACCGTAAGTAAGTACTCAAAGTGCCTTTTCCCACCGCCGTCGGCCCTGAAAGCACATACAACGGATTATTTTTAGTCGCCTCTCTCAACTCCTGCAACAAACCACAGTTACTAGAACCTGCAGCATCGTCATTATCTTGGGCGGGCACATCAGCACTACCTGCTGCGTTAGCACCTGCGCCACCATCATCGTTCAGGTAACTGACAACTGGCAACTTACTACTGACAACCGACAACTGACTACTGATCATTTCTCCTCCAGATTATTTTTAATCTTATCTTGCACGACCGAATCCACGCCGATTTGTTCAAAATAGCCATCAACTGAGCTAAAGTTTTCCTTGATAGTGTCCAGAGAATATTGCAAAAATTCTGGACGAACTGTAAAAACTGTTTCTAAAATGGACTTTTCAGCGTGTTCAGAGTCATATTCGAAAAAATCCGCATAGAGGTCCCTAACTGCAAATGACATCATGTAGTCATAAAAAATTTGTGGCTTGGGCGTCTTGGCGATACTATGAATCAGATACGCAAAAAAACCGGTTCGGTCTTTTCCCGCCGAACAATTAAACCATACCTTGCTATAATCCGCAGCAACCTTCAAAGCTTCAGCGAAACGCTCTTGATAATGCGGCGCCATAACAAACTTCCAATAAACATGCCGCATGCCGCGCAAGCCAATTTCAATTTGCTCATCGACCGAATTCGCCCGTTTAATCAAATAGTTTGGATCGGAATAATCTTGAACGGTAGGCGTATCCGGATTAATCAATTGATCTAAAACAAAAACTTCAATTCCATGAGGAACTCGGGCTGCGCCATCGACTTGCACTTCTTTTTTAGTTCGCAAATCAATCACGACCTCTACTCCTAAATCTTTCAAAGCAGCCTGGCCTTTTGACGACAAACGGTTGAGCATCGCTGAACGAAAGAATTTCCCACGAAATTCCAAGGGCATATCTGAGTTCGCGAAAATGTCCCGCGCATTAATAGTACCTGGAATTTCTAAAATTCGGTCTCCGTGGACTATTTTTTCGTGAATCATTTACGATTGTTCGAGCTCCTGCGCTTGTTTTTCCATTATGGATTGACCGAGGGTCTTGGTTTCTCGTTTTAGCTCAGTCGGAGGAGTTTCGCCCGCTTCAATCAAATTAAAACGTTCAACTTGTTCGCGATGCGCCAACCATAAAGCATGGGCTTTGGCGTACTCATCTTCCCATTCTTGACGTTGGGTTTCAAATCCTACCATCCATTGATTAGTTTCTGGATCGAAGCCTTCTGGGAACTTATAATTGCCCTCTTCGTCATATTCAGCGACCATTCCATACAAACTGGGGTCAAATTCTTCGCTTGAAATATCAATCGACTCATTAGCTTGACGTAAAGACAAAGAAATTCTACGTTCATCTAAATCAATATCAGTGATTTTCGCGAAAACACGATCGCCAGGTTTCAAAACGTGCGAAGTCGATTGAACTCTTCTGTAAGATAATTCTGAAATATGGATCAGTCCTTCAATGTCATTGTTCAAATCCACGAACGCGCCGAAAGCCACAATTTTTCGCACAGTTCCTTCAACGATTTGACCAATTACGTGACTACGAGCAAATTCTTGCCAAGGATTCGCTTGAGTCGATTTAATCGAGAGTGAAACATGTTGAGTGTCACGATCGATTTCAATAACTTCTACAGTTACTTCCTCGCCAATTTTAACCACGTCAGAAGGATGAACGATATGTTTCCAACTCAGTTGCGATAAATGCACTAAGCCATCGACGCCATCGCCTAAATCAACGAACACTCCGAAAGTGACCACTGAACCAATTTTGCCTTTACGGATTTGTCCAACTTCCAATGTTTTAAAGAATACTTCACGTTTCTCATTAATGTGTTGTTGAAGCCAATCTTTACGCGACAAAATCACGTTTGACCTGGCCTTATCCAACTCCACTACTTTCATTTCTAGCGTTTGACCCAAATAAGGTTGTAAGTCAAAAACTTTATGAGTTTCGACCAACGATGTAGGCAAAAACCCCCGAATTCCGATGTCAACTATCAACCCTCCCCTTACAATGTCAATCACTTCCCCGATTACTCGGTCATCATCTTTTTTACGTTTTTCGATTTCGACCCACGCTCGCTCGGTTTGCGCGCGCTTTTTCGACAATAACAAGCGTCCTTGGTCATCTTCTTTTTCCAATACCAAACATTCAAGCTCTTCGCCAATTTTAACCACATCATAGGGATCAACATTTGGCTTAATAGATAGCTCACGTTGCGGGATAAAACCTTCGGTCTTATACCCTAAGTCAATATATACTTCATCGCGTTCAATACGAACCACTTTACCAGTAACTAAATCACCGTCCTTAAAACTCTTGACAGTATTTTGGATTAGCTTCAATAAGTCATCTTCAGTGCCAATATCATTTACAGCGATCGCTGTTTTTTCATCAGTCATAAAAAAATCGCTCCGTTTTAGATTCAAAAATTAATGCTGGGTGTCGGTTTCGAACTACAATCGCATCACGGAGCTGAATACGTTCTAGTTCGGCCTAACTAAGACAGATTACCACTAGGCAATTAATAATTAATAATTAATAGTTAATAATCCTCGAGAAAAAAGCTGTTTGAGCTTACGCTGTCGGCGAAGAATGTCAGCAGTACCGCCAACATCATAGGCTATTAGCGTAAGCTCAATCACGTCCGCGATCAGGGATTGTTAATTAAGCAAAACGAATTCCTGATCCCTGATTCCTACTATCCAGTTACTGTTTCGGAAACGACCGTGACAGTTTCATCGCCGTCAGTCGCCACGGCAATCTCTTCAACCTCAACCGGGGATTCCGGATTGGGTTTCCAAAATGCCAAAACTACACCGACAAAGACGATACCGACCGCCATAGCCAACAAATACATCGGCCAATTAGTGATCAAAGGCGTAACAATCAGACCGCCATGCGGAACTGTCGAAGCCACTCCGGTCGCCATAGCGATACCGCCAGTTATGGCTGAGCCGACCACGATCGTCGGAATGACCCGCTTGAAATCTTTGACCGCAAACGGAATCGCGCCTTCTGTTATACCAATAATCCCCATAAATGCAGCAGTGATACCCATGGAAACATCCTCGGTGTCATATTTTTTGCGCGCCAGCAAAACCGACAAGGCCAAACCCAAAGGAGCTACCGCAACAGCGCAAACGAATGCGCCAGCCGGTTCATAAATCTCCTCTGAAAACAGCGTCAGACAGAACATAGCTGCGGTTTTATTGATCGGGCCACCCATATCGAACGCCACCATAGCGCCTAAAGCTGCGCCCAAAGCTACAGCAGAAACTCCGTTGAGCGCGACCAAAGCTCCAGTGAGTTGCTCCATAATCCAATAGATGGGATAGCCAATTACATAGACATAAACCAGCCCCACAATAAATGTGGCAATGATTGGAATTATGATGATCGGCATAATCGGCAAAATATTCTTGCCAACTTTCCAAGTCTTCATCCAGCGAACTAAAAATCCGATCGCAATGGCCAAAAGCATGGCTCCTAAGAAACCAGTCTTCATAGTGGCTGCGGTCGCACCTTCTTCCGGCGCGGGCAAAAACGGGACTGTCCATTCCGAGTTGGCCACATAGCCTAGAACGAATCCTGGCGCCAAAGCCGGACGTCCAGCCAATCCATAAGCAATGTACGCGGCCAAAACCGGAATCATTACACTTGAGGCAGCATTCGCCAAATTAGCAATGTTGGACATAAACGGGTCTTGAACCTCAACCCCGTTAGAACCAATTTGACTAATTGCGGTCAAAATACCAAAAATTACAACTACTGGCAAAAAATATGATACGCCAGTTTTCAGCGACTTTCCTAAATCGCCAAAGAAAGATTTCATAATCTTTCCTTTCTATAATTGTTCAATTCGATCAACAATCTTAGCTGGATCCTTGATCAATATTGATGGATCGATTGTGATTAATTTACCCTGAGATTTTTTCTCGTCGAAGCGATCCGCCTCTTCGATTTCGATAGCGATAGCCAAAACAACTACGTCGGCTTCGTCAATCTCAGACTGCGTAAGGTCTGACTCGATTCCCATTGAACCTTGAGTTTCGACTTTGACCTCATGTCCTCTTTTGCGCGCTTCTTTTTCCAGCGCTTCTTTAGCCATATAAGTATGAGCGACTCCGGTCATACAGGCTGTTACTCCAACAATTTTCATAGTGTCCTTTCATTTGAAATTGGGTTAGTTTTTCCACCAGCAACTTCACTTTCTATTCCAGCAACGTCATTGATTTTAGTCGCGATTAACTTTGGATCGTCTGTGGTTTTTAGGAAATTTTTAAACTCCGAGTCCATCAATAACACCGCAATCTTGGACAATAGCTTTAAGTGCTGGGCTTTAACTTGAACGCTTGGAATATATAAAGCGATTACAGTATAGATCGGTTGTCCGTCCAAACTCTCCCACTGAATTGGGCGATCTGCGCGGTTTTTCAATACCGCAATTTTAGCCTCTCGAATAGTTTCACTTTGAGAATGCGGAATAGCAAATCCTTCGACCATGCCGGTCGTACCTTCTTGTTCGCGTAATTTGAACCCACTCAATACAGCCGCTTTGGAGCCGGCGAAACCTTGTTTAACTGCTAAGTCTGATAAAAAATCTAAAATACTCTCAACGTCATTGAATTCTCGACCAGTCCGGACTAACGCCGGCGTAATTAGCATGACTAATTAATCATACAGTACCAAAAAAAAATAAAATACCCCAAAAGTTCTCAACAATTGCCTCAAAAAATCATTTTAGACAAACATTCATTCCAAAAAAACCAATCGTGTCCGCCAGTCCAAGTTTGAAAAGTGTGCTGAAAATTATATTTGGTCAGCCAACGATCCAGTTCTACATTTTGTTCAAACAAAAAATCTTCAGTACCGCAAAATAAATCAATGTCCGGCGCCAGCTTGGGATCGCTATTAGCAATCAACCAATTCAAGTCACTCTCTGAATTTTCGTAAGCTGATTTATTGCCAAAAACTTGGACTAAAACTTTCGACAATCCCTCCGGACCTGATTCAAAAAACAAATTGCTGGGAGCGGAAAAAGCGAAGATATGTTTAAAACGCTGACCTAAACTCAATCCTAAGGACAACGCGCCATAACCGCCCATCGAAAGTCCAGCAATTGAATTAAACCGATCTTGATTAGAATACCAAGCAAACTGATTTCTCAAAAAGACAGGCAACTCTTCTACGAAAAAATCTCGATAGCGTTCTCCATAAGTCATATTGGCGTAAAAACTTTTACCAGCATCCGCCACAACCACGGCTACCGAATTTTGAAGCGCCCAAACTTCTAAATAACTTTTACGTAAAACTGAACTGGCGTCCTGTTCTAAGCCGTGTAAAAAGAACAAAGTTGGAACTGGCTTACTCAATTCAGCTAATTCCGGCGTGAATACCGCCAAATGTTCTTGAGCGCTCAAAATTCGTGAACGAAAACTGACCTCAAATAAAGCCATTAGTTAGCTAATTCGGCGATCACAGTTGCGTTAGCTTCAACAACTTGGTTCAAAGCTTCGATATCAGCTTGACCAACAGTTTTCAACCAAGTTTGAGCCGCTTCAACGCCTTCTTTGCAATAAACTTCGACTGCGCCTTTCCAAGTGGCCCGACCGCAAAGTACGCCGTTATATTGAGAACCGCCAGTTTTAGCGAAAGCCAAAGTCTCGCGGAACAATTCAGCCGGCACGCCAGCGCTCAAAAATATGAACGGTAAATCAGTCGCATCCGATTGAGCTTTAAAATAATTCTTAGCTTCAGTCCGACTATAAACTGGTTCAAGTCCAGCCTCTGTGTAGCCTTCAACGAAAGTCATAGTTACTGGAACTTCTAATTTCAAAACGTCAGCTCGATATTGGGGCTTAGTAAACTCTTTAACCGATTCAATCACTTTATGCGGACGGATTCGAGCATATTCAGCCGAGCCAGCATCCTCAATTTGTCCATCATAATTCAAAATTTCCAAGAAAAAGGGAATCTGGTTAGCGTCGCATTCAGTTCCAATCCGCTCAATAAACACTTGCTTACGCACATTGATCGAATCCGGTTCGTCAACATCATAATAAACCAGAATTTTGATAGCATCCGCTCCAGCTTCTTTCAATTTCCGCACAGTCAACTCTGGCATTAAATCCGGTTGGCGCCCTGGAGCAGTTGTGTCATACCCACTTTTTTCATAAGCCACCAATAACCCGCAGTTGGGATCAGTCGCTTGAATCGCTAAATCGCTAAACTCCGGATCCAGCAAAATCGCTGAAGCGTAAGGAGTCAAAGTTTGCGCCACCAATTTTTTGAATTCTTTCATTTGATCCACACTCGGATTATCCAAGAACGGTAACATCAATTTTTTCAAAGCTCCTCTTTGATCCATCGCCAAAGCTTCAATCAAACCATTTTTAGTAGACAATTTTTTCAGTTCCGAAATCTTTTCGGCATTAATTCGAACCATATTATTAGTTCCTTTCTATAACCTCAGTTTAGCGTGGTTAGCGACTAGCGACTAGCGTCTGTGAATTCTCGAAAGTCGCCTGACAAACCTCAGCCAAAGGTCGCTCCAGCAACTGCGCAATATAACGCAGAGTATAACTCACCACATAAGGCGCATTAGGGGTTCCACGAAAAGGTTCAGGAGTCAAAAACGGTGCATCCGTTTCCACCAGTAACTGCGACAAAGGCGTGACTAACAGTGCCGCGCGCAAATCATCATTCTTTTTATATGTGATTGGACCAGAAAACGACAAATAAAATCCGCGCTGAATACACTCTTTGGCAAAATATTGGTCTCCTGAAAAACTATGAAATACCACTGGCGGCAAGATTCCAGCCGAATCCAACACCTCTAAAATCTCGGCATGAGCCAACCGGTCGTGAATTTGGATAGGTAAATTTAATTCTTGAGCAATTCGAATGTGCTCTCGAAAACTCAGTCTTTGAGCAGCTTGGCCGGATTCAGCAGTCCGAAAAAAATCCATACCGGTTTCGCCAATCGCGGTAACCAACGGATTAGTTTGAGCAACCTGATATACTTCGCTAATCGCATCCTCTAAAGACACCTCATGCCAATTTTGAAATTGTTTATCTAAACCATCGATCGCTGGCTCTTGAATTCCCGCATGCAACGCCGCTTCATTGGGATGGATCGCCACCGCCGCCACTAAATTCGCTACTCTCGCAAATCCAGGTAGGGGCTGACCAATGTGTCCGTCCATTATCATTGGTTGGGGTTCAGTGTCAGCAGCGGTATCAGTGCTACCATCACTACTGGTGTCAGCGACATTAGCAGTACTTCGATCACCTTGCATCGCTTCGACCAACAACTCGCCGACGCTTCGGACCGCTGGTAAATCGCAAGCGCTATGCACCACGCCAGTTACACCCGCTGCAGCCGCATCGATCAAGTAGTCCCGCACTGATTTCGCTGGCACCGCAGCTCGGCCTTTACTCTCTTGAATCTCCGAAAACTCCGACCGAACCTCCTCAATCAAATCCAAATGCGCATGCGAATCAACCGCCGCTGCTGGTAAAGGTTCCGGAAAATCAGCCCAAGTTCGATTTTTTTTGTTTGTCATGTTGCTCTTTCGGGCGGACAGATTGGTCAACCCCTACTATGAAATTGTGCAGCGTAGGGGCGGTACCAGTGTGTCCGCGCTTGCACCAAAACTTCATATCTAATCGCTAGTCGCTAGTCGCTTGACATCAAGCTTCTTAAACACTGGCACAGGTTGATCAATTTTTGCTCCAGAAACAATCGGCAACGGTTCCCACTTTGGAACATTCACTCCTAATTGATAATCTCCGGTCAAAATTAAATATTCACTACTGGGATCGTCTAAATCCGGAACTCGGCGAATTTCCGGCTGAACATCAAACAACGAACCTTCAAATCCTAGCTGGTGGTAAATAGTCTTAGAAGAGAACGGCAAAAACGGCGCAAACATCACATTGATGTTGGCAATCGCCTGACAAGCAGTCCACATAATCTGCTCCAATCGACGCTGGTCGGTTTCTTTCCAGGGTTGAGTTTTGGCCAAATACTGGTTGACGCTATCGGACAATAACATTACTTGCGAAACTCCAGCGCGGAATTTAGAGTTTTCCAAAAAGTCACCTACGATTTCAAATCCTGCTTCAATATGTTCCAATAATTCCTGATCTGCTTTAGTCAAATCGGCGACAGTCAAATCGGGAATCTGGCCGAATTTTTTATGCACAATATTCAAAGTGCGATTGACTAAGTTGCCCCAATTGCCAACCAATTCCGAATTGACTCTTTGATAAAATTCCTCCCAAGTGAAATTAGAATCTTGGCTTTCCGGTCCCGCCACTTCAATAAAGTAACGCAAAGTATCAGCGTCAAATTCAGCTAAGAAATCTTTCACGTAAATCACCACGTTTTGGCTGGTGGAAAATTTCCCACCATTCATAGTCAAAAACTCTGAGCTCACAATTTCAGTCGGCAGATTCAATTTACCCAATTTTTGTAAATTACCACCTTTAGAACCAATTCCCGCGTAACCTAACAATTCAGCTGGCCAAATTTCAGCGTGAAAAGCGATATTATCTTTGCCCATAAAATAATATGACGGAACTTCCGGATCGTGCCACCATTCTTTCCAACGCTCGCCAGCGTTAACACTGTCGGCAGTGACACTATCTGAGGTGGCACTACTGACACTTTCTCCAGCGTTTGTACTGACATCCGCCTGTGGTTGTGCTTTATTTTCAGCGGCACTGCTGACACTTTCTCCATCGACACCATTGCTATCTGCAACAGTGACGTCAGCAGCAGTCGTGTCAGTATCTGTAGCAACAATGGTATCGGTGGTGCTGTTAGTAGCAGTGCTGGAACCAAACCTTCGAGCCCATTCAATCGAGGCCGATAAATATCCAATCACTGCGTCGAACCAAACGTAAAGTCGTTTATTAGGTTGGTCCTCCCAGCCAGGCAACGGAATCGGGATACCCCAGTCAATATCGCGCGACATAGCTCGAGGCTGGACATCTTGTAAGAGCCCTAAAGAATATCGAATCACATTGGGTCGCCAGTTTTCGCGAGTTTTCAACCAGTCCGCCAACTGGTCTTTCAGAGCTGGTAAATCTAAGAAAAAATGTTGGGTGGTGGTGAAATCGGGAATTTCAATTTCTCCGTTGGCCTTTTTAGTTTGAGGATTGATTAATTCACGCGGACTGAGTTGAGAACCACAATTTTCGCATTGATCTCCGCGCGCTTTATCGTAACCGCATTTTGGACAAGTCCCAAAGATAAAGCGATCCGGCAAAGTTCGGCCGGTCGAAGGTGAAATCGCCACTTCAGTATCTTGCAAAATCATATAGCCGTTATTATACAACCCCTTGAAAATTTCTTGGACGACACTATAATGGTTTTTGGTGGTAGTGCGAGTGAACAAATCGTAGCTCAAGCCCAATTTTTGTAAATCATTCACAATAATTTCGTTGTTCAAATCCGCAAATGCTTTGGGTTGCATGCCTTCGGCTTCGGCCTGAATAATGATGGGCGTCCCATGTTCGTCCGTTCCGGAAACCATCAAAACATTATGACCCTTCATTCGCATAAACCGCGCAAACACATCCGAAGGAACTCCAAAACCAGCCACGTGCCCAATATGCCGTGGCCCATTCGCATACGGCCAAGCCACACAGATTTGTATTTTCATTTATTTAGCTTATTCCAGTTAGTTGCTAGTTGTTAGCGACTAGCGACTAGGAATTGAGAGTTAGGAATTAGTTGTGCTCAAACGGCGCGCGGGCCTATGATGCTAAGGTGACGGAAGCGTTGTCGAAAGGTGCTAGGTAACTAAGATCATAACGGTGTTAGCACGCCAACTGCTAATAATCCTAGTACTAAAACACCCAGCGCGACTCGATAAATTACAAACGGCATATAGGAAAAAGTGGTCACGATTCTCAAAAAGGCAATGATCACGAAGTAGCCCACAATGAATGAGATCAGGACAGCTATGATAGCAGGAACTGGTCCAGGAAAATTAGCTGGCAAATCCGTAAGCACGTCAACTGTTTCAAAAAGTCCACTACCAAAAACTGCTGGAATCGCTAAAAGAAAAGCATACCGAGCTGAGGAATTCCGGTCATATTTCATTAATCTCCCAGCGCTGATAGTCCCGCCCGAGCGAGAGACTCCCGGAATGAGCGCAAGAGACTGTCCAATCCCATATAAAACTGCGTCCAACCAGTTCAAATCTTTGATAGTTTTGCTGGCACTTTGATATCTATCAATGATGCCCAAAATCAAACCGAAGCTGATCAACATCACAGCAGTCAACCACAAATTACGAAAGTCAGTTTTAATAACGTCTTTGAGCAGCACCCCCAAAATGATCGCTGGCAGCGACCCGATAATAATCCACCAACCTAATTGAGCTGGAGAATTATTTTTCAAACGAGTCCAATAAGTATTTTTAGTTCCACCGCTAGCCCTTAAGCTCGTGACTGAATTCGGCGAAAGTATGGCAAAAAAGTTCAACAATATCTCCTTGATTTCTTTGCGGAAATAAATAATCACAGCAGTTTCAGTTCCAATTTGACAAATGGCCGTGAATCCAGCTCCCCAATCGCCCACGCCCAACAATTGCGAAACAATTCGAATATGCGCCGAACTGGAAATCGGCAAAAATTCTGTCAATCCCTGTACCAGCCCCAAAATTATAGCAGTGACAATCATTGTTCTAGCTTAATAGTGATTAGTGACTAGATGTTAGATGTTAGATGTTAGATGTTAGGAATCAAAACGACGACACGGGGGTCGGCCTCTACGATGTGGGTGTTAATTATTAATTATTAATTGTTAATTGTTAATTGTTAATTGCCAAAGGAGCTACGCCCCAAACCTGATTAATATAATCTTGCACAGCGCGGTCGGAGGAAAAATAGCCGTTGCGGGCAATGTTTATCACGCACATTTTAGCCCATTTGAGTGGATCCGCGTAAGCCTGGTCAATTTTAGTTTGAATATCCATATATGACCGAAAATCAGCCAACACCATATAAGGATCAGCGTTGAGTAAATTATCAATGATGGCGAAAAAGTTGTCGCCAAACTCACCGCGCGCGATTAAATCAATAGCGGCTTTCAATTCCGGATCAGAGTCGTAATACCTTGACGAAATATAATGAGAATTCCAAAGTTGAGTCACTTGTTCAACGTCCATACCGAACAAAAAGAAATTGTCCGCGCCGACTCGTTCGTAAATCTCCACGTTCGCGCCATCCATCGTCCCTACTACTAACGATCCGTTCAAACAAAACTTCATGTTGGACGTTCCAGAGGCTTCTTTTCCAGCTTGAGAAATTTGTTCGCT
>JAITFB010000028.1 GCA_031281695.1 Candidatus Servula neotermitis | reverse complement strand
CGTTCACGCGCCTGTCGTTCAGGGTTTTCTGAGATGGTTGTAATCTGGCTCTCTCCTGCATCTTTTCGCACTTACGCAAAGTCGATGCGAGCGAGGTTATCGCCTCCTCCAGTTCCTGTTGTGTGTATCTACTCATCTCTGTCGATATTCCCATTAATCAAGATGCCGACGACGATGAATAATAGTGGACACCCATGTGCCAGATGTTGAAACAATAGTATTTACCGTGTAAATCCAAAAGCTGGTCGACGTAGTTAATTTCTGGCGCCACGACGCAAAACATATTATTAATGTCTCAGACCTAATTTTTCAATTAGCTTACGATAGCGTTCAATGTCGGTCTTAGCCAAATAATCTAATAACCGGCGACGGTGTCCCACCATCAATAATAATCCGCGCCGAGAATGAAAATCTTTTGGGTGAGTTTTTAAATGTTCAGTCAAATCTGAAATACGACGACTCAACAACGCAACTTGCACTTCTGGCGACCCAGTATCGTTTTTTGAAGTCGAATGAACTTTGATAATATTTTTTTTCGCATCAGCGGACAATGCCATGATATTCCTTTCGTTGCGAACAGACACATCCGTTCGGCCGATCCAACGGCTTCCACTAGATTAAATGATAAGATTCAGTTAACCAAATCGAACTACGCTCAATTTATCCGGTTTCAATTAGGAATCAATTCTCCTTCGCTAAAGCATTAAAGTCTGAAAAACTTTCAAAATTAACGCTAATCGAGATCCACCCGACCTGAACTAATCTTTAAACAATTTCTGCACAACAATGAACTATCAAACTTCAGCTGCTAGCCACTAACAGTCAGAGAGGGTTCACCAACGGCTAAACGCGCATAACCCAAAACTTCTCCTGAATTTTGTTTGAGTAAATCTTTGATAATTACCGTGGGGTCCTTGGCCAAAGGCTGCTCTAAAAACACATTTTCTTTATAGAACACATTCAAACGTCCTTCGACAATTTTGGGTATGATATTTTCCGGTTTGTTTTCTTTGGCGGCGATTTCGCGAGCGACGCGTTCTTCTGACTCCAAGACTTCTGTAGGGACAGTTGTTTTAGAAAAGAATTTTGGGGCGAGTCCAGCTACATGCTGAGCCAAAGCCTTAGCCACTGATTCAGGCAGCTCTGAATGCCCTAACAAAGTACCTAAATAGGGCGGTAGTTCATTGGAATGTTTATGTAAATATACCGTGACGTAAGCCGCATCAAGTCTTGAAACACTTTTCAAAACCACTTTTTCGTTGAAAACTGCTGCGGTTTGATTTATAAAATCGACTAAAGCGGCGGTTTCGGTCGGAATTTCCAAGGCGGACGTTACGTTGTCCGCTTCAAATTTCGCAATATAATCAATCACAGTTTGAGCCATCGCAATAAATTTTTCGTTCTTAGCTACGAAGTCTGTCTCGCAATTAAGCTCTGCGAGATAACCAAATTGCGCCCCTGGTTCACCCACCACTTTAGCCACGACTAAACCTTCAGTCGTCTCTCGATCTTCGCGTTTAGCTAAGCCTTTTAAACCCTTAATGCGAATTAATTCAATTGCGCGACTCCTATCGCCCTGAGCTTCAGTTAAAGCGTTTTTCACGTCCAGCATCCCGGCTCCGGTGAATTCACGCAACTCTTGAATATCTTGAATAGTAAAATTTGCCATGATTTAGGCCTCCTTCTTTTCAATTTTGGTTGAAGTTTTAGCTGCTGGTTTTTTACCAACAGCGGTTTTCTTGGTTTCAGCAGATTTCTTAACGGTTTTTTTACCGTCAGCAACATTTTTAGTATTGTTAGCTGGTTTTTCGACAGGCTTATTATCCGGTCCAGACTTATCGATATCAGTAATTTCGTCTTGATCGTTATCACTATCTGTATCTACTAATTTCTTTTGAGTTTCATTATCCGCATCCGTTTTTTCTGTGGATTCGGTTTTCTCAACTGACTCGCTAACCGACAGGTTTTTCTCAGTTTGAAGTTTTTCAATTTGAGGTTTCTCAATTTGAGGTTTCTCAGTGTCGATAATTTTCCCTTGGACATTATTCTTATCCATGCCAGCTGTTTGCTCGATTGACTTATCATCGTCATTATTTTCAGTATCAGCTTTCGGCGGCTTCTTTATGCCATCAGATTTTCTTATGAGTGCAGCTGGGATTTTTTTGGGTACTGTTCCTAATTCAGATTCAACCGCTGTTTCGGAAGCCCCAACTCGAATTTCTTTTGCTGGTAAGCGAACAACACTTTGAACTTGCACTTGTTGCACAGTCAATAAATCCTTTTCCCATTGAGCCAGAGGTTGCTCTTCAATTTGAGTTTGACTAGGCTTAATTTTAGCGCTACGATCCAATAACCCTTGAGCCACGGCATCCGCGATAATTTCAGTCAACAGATCAATGGATGAGGTTGCATCGTCATTACCTGGAATTCCTCGGTAAATTATATCAGGATTACAATTAGTATCCAAAATACTAAAAACCTTAATATTCAACCTCCGAGCTTCATCAACGGCAATCTTCTCTTTTAAAATATCCACCACCCACAACGCTTGAGGGGGTTTGCGCATAGTTTGGAACCCGCCTAAAACTGTCTTTAATTTAGTCAGTTCGCGCTCCAAAAGTAACATCTCTTTTTTGGTCTTTCCTTGAGCACCAGGCACATCGAAATCCATTTGTTCTAGCTCTTGTAAACGCTTAACTCTTTTCGAAACGGTCTCAAAATTGGTCAACATTCCGCCCAACCAACGCTGGTTTACATAAGGCATCCCCACACGAGTAGCTTGCATTTCGATAGCTTCCCTAGCTTGAGACTTAGTTCCAACGAATAAAATGTCGCCACCTTTAGCAATTAGTTGACGAATTTCTTCGTAGACCAAATTGATTTGATCCACAGTTTTTAATAAATTGATAATATGAATACCGTTACGTTTAGTCAAAATGTAAGTTGACATTTTGGGATTCCAACGATTAGATTGATGTCCAAAATGAACACCTGCTTCTAACAGCTGGCTCATATTTACTACTGGCATAATTTCCTTTCGGTTATTCCTAGCTTGGATCTCCCAGCCACCTCAATCGGCACCTCGGCTGAGAAGATTTACTCCAAACGCGTGATGTAATCAGCTTATCCTAATCGAGGCGATATTAAAAATTTTCCATTGAGACTCCGCCTAGATTTACCAGCAACCCTTGAAATAGAAAATGATCATTCTAATCCAACCAGCAAAATTTTTGGACAATGCATCGATTAAAAGCCTGAAAGAAACAGCGCGAAAATTTTTTTCGAAAAAACGCAAACTTGGACGAAAATTTGATTCCAATGGAATGTCTATAATTTCCTAATTCTAATTCCTGGATGAGATTCGGTTATTTCAATATCTAAAAAACGTGCTAAAGTCTCAGTTTGAACCAGCCCGAAAAACTTTTCAATGGTTTGAACTCGAATTGGTGGAACAATTAATTTAAGATTAATGCGGTCGGTGACTTGTAAGTTTTGAGCCTTTCGTTGATCTTGAATATCTCGAATTAAATCCCGCACATAACCTTCAGCTTCCAATTCATCAGTGATAGCTAAGTCTAACAAAGCAAAGCCTGAGCTTCCAATCTTATGACTACCGATTTCATTTACATTAGCGGGAGGAACGATATGAGTTTCAAGAGAATAGTCCTGATTAGCCAAAGTTACTGGACCGTCACTTCCATTACCAGTATTAACTAAGACCTGATTATCTTTAACGAACCAATTCCCTGCCTTAGCATTTTGGATTACACTTTGGACTAAACCGCCAATCTTTGGACCTAAAGACCGCGCATTAATTGTCAAGGTTTCCAAAATTTGGAAACCTTGCTTTGAAGCTGAAGCCAAATGGATCAGCTCTACTTGTTGTACGTTCAATTCTTGCTTGATCAAATCGATGTAGCTCTCAATCTCAGAAGGTCTATCCAATAACAGAGTCAACTTAGATAAAGGCTGACGAACCCGAATCTGTTTAGCCTTACGAATACTATGCACAGACGATATAATTTCGCGGACCAAATCGCATACTTCAACCAAAGGAACGTCCTTGATTAGAGTTAAAGAGGCTTCGCGGTCTTTATTTATATCGGGCCAATCAGTCAAATGCACCGATTGAGCGCCAGTCAACCCTTGATAAATCACCTCAGTCACCATTGGTAAAAGCGGAGCTGAAATTTTAGTCAAGTAAACCAAGCAAGTCCATAAAGTATTGAAAGCATTAGGATCCTCTCTCCAAAATCTCTCTCGGTTGGTTCGAATATACCAATTGTTCAAAACTTCCAAATAGTCTTTAATCAATTCGCATGTATCAGGAATATTAAATTGATCCATTAATTCAGTCGCACGCTCAACCAGGTCACGCGTTTTAGCCAAAATATATTTGTCGCCTTGCTCTAAATGATGCAGTTCTCTGACTTCAACATGTCGAGCCTGATAACCCTGCTTAGAGTTTGCAGCATTAGCATAGAGACTGAAGAAATAATATGCGCTCCAAAACGGCAATATCACTTGACGAGTTGCCTCGCGAATAGCTGTTTCAGTCACTTTTAAATTACCCCCGCGTAAAATCGGCGAACTCATCAAAAACCAGCGCATAGCATCCGAACCATCCCGCCCGAATACGTC
Source organism: Candidatus Servula neotermitis (assembly GCA_031281695.1). GTDB lineage: Bacteria > Actinomycetota > Actinomycetes > Actinomycetales > Bifidobacteriaceae > Servula > Servula neotermitis. The sequence continues at coordinate 17,627 of JAITFB010000028.1, read as the reverse complement.
TTCGACATCAGGATAATTACGCAAACTTTTCGACATTTTCTGACCATCGTCTCCTAAAATGATTCCGTGACACATACAATTATTGAAACACCTAGTATCAAATAATGCTACTGCCATAATATGTAATGTATAGAACCAACCCCGCGTTTGACCAATATATTCGACTACAAAATCGCCAGGAAAATGCGTATTAAACCACTCCTGATTTTCAAAGGGATAGTGCTTTTGAGCGAACGACATCGAACCTGAGTCAAACCAGCAATCTAAAACATCTGGAATTCGACGCATCATGGACTGACCAGTTGGATCATCAGGATTAGGTCGAACCAAATCATCGATAAATGGCCTATGTAAATCAGTCACCTCAGTCCCAAAAGCTTGTTCTAATTCTTCAATCGAGCCGTAAACCTCAGTTCTGGGATATTCAGGATTGTCCGAAACCCAAATCGGGATGGGTGAACCCCAATAACGATTACGAGAAATAGACCAATCCCGCGCGTTTTCCAACCATTTTCCGAACTGTCCATCTTTAACATTGTCAGGGATCCAATTAATGTCTCGATTAGTCGAACTTAAACGTTGCTTTATCGCTTGGATATTCACGAACCATGACGAGACTGGCTTATAAATCAAAGGGTTGCGACAACGCCAGCAATGGGGGTAACTGTGATGATAGTTTTCATAACGCAAAAGCAGCGCTCGTTGTTCAATCGGAATCTTCGCCAAAGGGCCCGTTCCATCGCGAACATCTTTAGCGATCAGCGGGTTAGCCTCGAAAATATGTTGACCTTGATAACTAGAAATTGAGCTGGTAAATAATCCGCCTTCGTCAACGGTTAAAGTCGGAGTAAGCCCTTGGCGATTTATAACCACCATATCATCTTCTCCGTAAGGAGCCATATGCACTAAGCCAGTCCCCTCTTCAGTGGAGACAAAATCCCCTTCGACAATCTCCCATTGACCAGCTTGACGTTCAAAGAAATTAAAAATAGGATAAAATTTCATGCCCACTAAGTCTCGACCAGGGAATTCCGCCAAAATCTCATAATCATCGCCAAATTCTTGAACATAATGATTTATCCGCGATTTCGCAATTACAAAACTCTTACCCGAAAACTCGCCCGATCTTGGACGAAGCGTCACATAATCTATATTCAAACCTACTGCGACCAACATATTAGACGGCAAAGTCCATGGAGTAGTGGTCCAAAATAACGCGAATGCCCCATTTTCTAGTTTAACTCCCACCGTCACCGCATGATCTACTCGATCCTGATAAACATCTTCATCCATACGCAACTCGTGATTGGACAATGGGGTTTGATCGTGCCAACAATATGGCAAAACGCGGAAGCCTTCGTAAACTAAGTCTTTTTGATAAAGTTCTTTAAATGCCCAAATAATCGACTCCATGTAATTTAAATCTAAAGTCTTATACCCATGGTCAAAATCCACCCAACGGGCCTGTTTTTTCACATAACCACGCCACTCTTCTGTATAGCGCAAAACCGATTTACGGCAGGCCTCATTAAAAGCTTTAATTCCCATTTGGTCAATTTGACTCTTATTCTCAATACCCAATTCAGCTTCTGCTTCTAATTCAGCTGGTAATCCGTGACAATCCCAGCCGAAAACGCGGTTGACTTTAAATCCACGCATGGTTTTAAATCGCGGAACTACGTCTTTGGCATACCCCGTCAACAAATGACCATAATGCGGCAAGCCGTTAGCAAAAGGCGGTCCGTCATAAAAAACAAACTCGTTTGATCCGTCCAAACCTGCCTCCCTCAGATCCAAAGACTTTTGGAAAGTGTCATCTCTGTCCCAAAAATCTAACACTTCAGATTCCAACTTTACTAAATTCGGCGATGCGGGTATATTTTTTGCGCCGTTCACTGAAGCTAAGGGATACATATGTCTAGATTAGCATTCAACAACTAGTGTCCAGCGACTAGAAACTTACGATCAGAATGTTATCTCAAAAATGTGTGGATCATTTTTACAGAAAACAGGATTTTTATACTGAGTTGAATCTATAGACCTAATCACTTGTCGCAAATCTGAAAACCTAATTTGGCAAACGGACTTCAAAGACCGCACCAACTTTTGAATCGACTAAGTTCACAGTCCCGCCATGAAGTTGAGCTGCCCAACGAGCGATAGATAAACCAATTCCAGTCCCGCCATGATCGTCGCCGGCAGAAGTTTCAAAACGATGGAACAATCGGTCTTTTAACTTGGGGTCTACTCCTGGTCCATGATCAGCGACTTCAAAAATTATCTGTTTTTGATCTCGATAAGCGTTTAGTAAAACTTCCGAATCTGGCGGAGCATACTTAATTGAGTTGGTAATTAAATTAGTCATCATCTGAGCTAATCGATCTCGATCCGCTTTGATTAAGAGATTCTTAGGGAATACATTGACTAGAAATTGCAAATGCTTAGTCGGTTGTAATAGGGTAAGAGGTTCAGCGCATTCATGTAAAAAATTCATCACTGAAAATTCCGTAATGATTAAATCAGTCACTCCGCTTTCAATCCTCGTAGTGTCCAACATGAATTCAATTAATTTGCTCAATTTTTCAGATTGAGACAAAATCTGTTGAAAAGCTGACTCAGTCGGAGGAGTAACTTCATCGACTAAATTCTCCGCCATAGCTCGAATAGCTGTTACCGGAGTTCGTAATTCATGAGAAACATTAGCAATCAAGTCTTTGATAGTTCGATCTCGGGACTCGAATTGTCGCGCTATTGACCCCAAAGCGTTAAATAATTCCGCCCTTTTAGTGTTCGAATCGTGCGCATTGATGGAAAAATCGAATTCAGTTTGTCCGTTAGCCAAAGCGATAATCGCGTCGACTTCGATGGGTTTAAGCCACATTAATTTTGAACAAATTGCGGATCGAACGAATATCCCACCCCATGAATAGTCCGAATAATTCCGTCACCTAACTTAGAGCGTAAGCTGCGCACGTGAGCATCGACAGTTCGAGTATCGCTGGCATCTCCAATCCAATCCCAAACAATTTGTAAGAGTTTTTGCCGCGACATAACTTCGTTAGGATGTTTAATCAAAAGATCCAACAATTGCAATTCTGTCGGAGTAATATGAACGGCATCACCTTTCCAAAAAACTTGATGTGCTAAATAATCAATACGAAGATGCCCAATGGTTATTTCCGGCTCTGTTTGGGTTTCAATTTCGAGTTTTTTTAAACGTTCAATTCGACGGAATGCTGCGTCAACTGTCGCCGCCAAAACGCGAGGCGAAAAAGGTTTAGTCAAATAATAATCAGCTCCAGCGTCAAAACCACTGATTTGATCGATCTCATCATCGCGAGCAGTTAACATAACAATAGAAACTCTAGGTTGGTTTTTTCGAACATTTCTCGCAACCTCCAAACCATCTGTTCCTGGAAGCATAATATCTAAAATAATCAAATCAGGCGGGTTTTGCGTGATTTCATTAATAGCTTGCAATCCGTCGCCCACTACTTCCGCAAGATACCCAACTTTGGTCAAACGTTGAGCAATTTGCGATCCGACATCTAATTCGTCCTCTACGACCAATATCCGTTTCTTAGTTGCCATATGTACAGCTTATATTAGCCGTTAGTGATTCACAATTAGAAAATAATCGTCACTATCAATCAAAGAGACAAAACATCATTGACTCTAAAAATCTAGATATTTTGGCAATTAGACGCAATACACGTGAAAACGACCCAATCCAGCAATAGGTCACTTTCGGTCCCGAACTTGTAGTCTCTAATTCTTGATTTGCAAACCTCGTTTGACTCGAAGGGCAGTCTCCGCATCAACGATTGCTTCAATGACGGCTAAAGCAAATTCAATAGTCGTTCCAGCACCACGAGAAGTAAATAAATTTCCCGAACGTACGACATGATCTGGAACCCAATTTTGAGCGAAATCAGTTTGGACCCCATCGAAACTCGTAAATTTAGTCTCCGGTCCTAACAATCCCCATTCATGAAAAGCTAAAGGGGCTGCGCAGATAGCACAAAATAATTTATTCGGATCAGCTTGATTTTGCTGGAAGTAATCTTTTATAGGACGACCCAAATCGGAAAGAATTCTTTGAACACCTCCAGGGAGGCCTTGATATTCTCCCATCCCTCCAGGCAAATAATAAACTGAATAATCTTCCAAATTAACTTCGCTTAATAAACGGTCAGCTTGGACTTTAGTGCCATATGATAACTCTAAATTCAAAGTTGATTCAATTGAAATAAAATCGACTTCCAAATCGGCTCGACGAAACACGTCCAACGCGGCCAAAGATTCGATAGTTTCAGAGCCATGAGCGGCAAACAAAGCAATTTTTTTCATACACTCAGCTTAGCTGCTAATTTATACATAAATTCAGCCATTGCACCACGTGTCACAATGTCTTGGGGGCGAAAAGTAGTCCGACCTTGGGCTTTCCCAGAACCTGCGGTAATTCCCGTAGAATGAAGCCAATTGATTGCGCCAATCCTAGATTGATCTAAGGCTGGAACAATTGTAGGACTCGTGTCGCCATCGTATTTGATTGACTTATTTCTAACATTCACGTCAGGAAAGGCAGAAGTATTAGTCGATGAGTTAGATACTCCGGCGAATTTTTGAAGAAATTCAGCCATGGAGCCGCGGCTGACCGGTTTATCAGGACAAAATCTAGTCGGTTTTACGGAACAACCCACGGTAATATCGGCGTCAGCTAACCAGAGGATAGCATAATAACGCGCAGGATTCTCCGACTTATCCGAGCTTACGCCTTGAGTCTTTTGCCTCCCGCCATCGGTCCCTCTGAGATGGCTGATATCAACGAATATAGGATTGACAGTTTTATAGCGTGTTTCAACCTGAGCGTCTGTAACGCCGGCCAATCTTTGCAAAAACTGCGCCATGGCCCCGCGCTTAACCTCTTGATCTGGATAAAATCGGCAATCTTTGCCACCGCCATTAACGCAACCTTGACCAGTTGTTACGCCGGTCTTCGAAAGCCAGGCGATAGCCGAAACTCGAGATGGACTCAATGAACTCAGATCTTTAAATGCTAATTCAGTTTTCGTAGGTTGAGGAATTTGCATAATAATAGATGAGCTAAGAACGATCATCGTTGAAGTTGCAAGGTTTGATGACACATCTGAAACTGTTGGAGTTGGATTGACCAAGGAAGCTGGAGGATCAAAGGAATCAGAAAGCGGCGTTGGGAGGCTAAACGTAGGCTCACCGGGAAGAACTGGCGGGGTCGAATAATCGGAAGACTCTCCTGGAGAAGGAACCGGGTCATTGGGAGGAACTGTGATTTCATCACCTGGAGGATCAATAGGAGCTGGTTCAGGAACAACCGAACCTTCAATTTCAAATTGAACAACGCTTTGACTAGAACTTTGAATGCGTTTAAGATTATTTTCCGGCGCAGCTTCTGCCCAAAACGTTACCGAATGCACTCCTTTATCCAATTCCGTGGGCACTTGAAAACTGAAATTACCAGCTTGGTCGGTGGTGGTAAAAAATTTTGAGTCATCCAACTCGATCGACACAGTTGCACCAACTTTAGCTTCGACCGAACCTCGAAAAATAGGTTTTGACACCGAAAATACTTGGTTAGGTTCGGGAGCTTGAACGATGGGCTGACCTACATAAATTTGTAACCAGGAATTAGGGAACTGGTGGGTCAAATCATTAGTATTATTTCCCAAAGCATCGAGCGGATAGGCAACCATAATCTCATTCGGCTGGCAATAAGGATTGGTTTCGTTGCCTGCTGTTCCCCCCGAAGTTACGCCCAAAGCAAAATTTCCGCTAAAAACCGAACCTCCGCTATCGCCAGGTCGAGCACAAATATCATTCTCAAAAGTATGAACCAAATTTCCGCTGACCAGAACATCAATCCCGGCGTTGACAATCTTTCCGCAGACATAGCCTTGTTTAGCGCCGGATTTACATACAGTCAATCCTTGAATTGGCTCTGATGAGTCATAAACTTTCACCATCGGTCCATCTAAACTGCCCAGCCCACCTCCCCAGGTCGCGATTTCCGTCGAATTACCCCAAGCGTCCGCATTTCCGGAAGTTTGCAAAAGCGATCCGTCCTTACTATTACCGTACTGAGCACCAGGTTTGACAATACCTTGAGAACCTTCAATAGGACTGCCCCAACTATTATTATTCACGACCCACGGTTGATTAAGTCGTAACATTTGAAAAATATTGTTGCCAGCTGGTTGAATGCAATGGCCAGCAGAATAGAATCCTTCAGAAATGCTATGATCTTCATTTTCAAACAAACTCGGAAGCCCTAAAGAACAAATGCCATATGACCCAGAAAAATAATTTTTGGTCGTTCGATAAGCCATTCCCCCGCGATACAATTTATCGTCGAATGCCGAAAGCGCTTGAAATTCAATCCCCGAAGGTGCGGACTCATAGGGCGATTCTTGATCAATTACCACTTCAAATCCTAAAAGTTCAGCTTCCGTTTGATGATTCAAGTCAGGTAAACTAATCACGGCTTGATCACCTTCTAGCCAAACGTCGTCATAAGCAAAATCAATTTCCTTCAAAGCTTGCGTTGCCGCTTGACCGGCTTCAGCCTGATCAATAAATTCTTGATAAGTAATACCTAGATCCTCTTGTAAGGCTTGGTCAAGCGAACGCGCTTCAAGTTCGAATGTCACGGCTTGAGCATTTAGAAAAAATGGTAGCGAAAAAAAAGACTGAACTAAAACCAAAGCAAAAGAAACGCCCCCTATCAAAAAAATTTCGATTTTTTTTATGTTGACCCTCATACTTCATAGTTTAGCAGAATATCACAGCACAATTATTAGATTTTTTGAAGGATCTCGTTCAAGTATTTCCGAAAAATAATTTATCAAATCCTCTTGGTAGCGAGGGGGAGATTCAAACTCCGGGGTGAAAAAGAGCTTAAATCAGTCAAAAAACCCGATTCCTTAAGCATATTATTATATTAGCACAACATATTAGAAAATAACCAAATTAAAATTTGAGCTGTTTTAAGATATGCTGGCAGGAGGTGAAGTTACAAAATTTGGTCATCGAATACTCCAATCAAATGACCGGTGTTACAAACGATTGGATCCAAAGAATCCGCTATTTAACAAATAATTTGGAAAACCTTTATGATAAAAAAATTGACCAAATCAAGCCCTCTGACATCTCCCAATGGATTAAATTTTTGCAAAAAAAAGATTTCAGTGCTAAAACAATCCATAACAAACACGGTGCATTGAGTCAAATCTTTTCGTGGGCGGTTCGGGAAAAAATAATCACTGAAAACCCTTGTTTGTATTCCAAGCTCCCTAAAATCAATCAACATGAAATGGAAATACTGACAGTGGATCAATATTATATTTATCTTTCCTATGTTCCTCAAGAATATCAACTTTTCATTAAAACAGCTTTTGCAACTGGGGCTCGCTTTAGTGAACTTACGGCGTTAACTAAAAAGGACATTAATTTAGAAAGGCAAACTTTTTTTATACATCAAGCTTGGAGCGACCGCGGCAAAACTATGGGGCCTGGCAAAACTGCGAAAGCAAGACGATCGATACCAATTCACCGCACTTTATTTACCGAACTTGTCGATTATTCTGAAAATTTAACAAGTAAAAGCTTATTGTTCACTAAACCCAACGGAAAACCGATTACATCTGGTTATTGCCACAAACATATTACTGGATTTGCGCAAAAAAAAATGCAAGAGTATTATGGCATTCGTTTTAGATTCCATGACATACGTCACACCTTTGTATCATGGCTTTTAGATTTCAACACGCCAGTTCTAACCGTTAGTCGTTATCTTGGTCATAAATCCGCCGCTTTTACGTTAGATAGATATGGGCATTTATTAAAAGAAAACAGAGAACACATTGATGGACTATTCGAAAAGATTAGCCAACACACCTCAAAAAAACACATACAGTTATACTAGGACAGACCAAACTCCAAAAATCGTGCGCGGTCGCTTCGCGGAATATCAAATATATCAAAAAAACTAACGCTATGGCGAAACAACATTAGTGTCAAAATATCCTTATCAGGTAATCTGTATATCGGAAGCAAGCTATGGATAACGTGCCGTTATCCGCTTGCCCGCGAAGCGGGAAAAGACTTTTGCAAAGCAAAAGGCGCTACGCTCATGAAAGGATTATATGGCAAATAGACAAACCAGAGAACCTGGAACATCTAGGCAAAGAGTGGTGGTATATTTCAAAGGTTACGAATACGATGAACTATCTGAGGAAGCGAAAAAAAATGACCTTTCACTTTCAGCGTATTGCCACAATCTAACGACCACTAAGCAAAGCGCTTTATCATACTCAGATGCCAGTGGACTAATTTCTGAACTCAAAGAAGTCAAACGATTATTAGCAAATATCGCTGGTAATATAAACCAAGTCGCCAAAGCTGTAAATTACAGTCTCGTTATACCAGACGATGACATTGATACAGTCAAAAATTCTCGATTGGCAGTCAATCGAATTATCCACGCTATAAACAATTTACGACCATGATACCAGCAGTTTCAAAAGGTCAGTGGGTGCTAGGTTTGATTGAATACTTATATGGCCCTGGCAAAAAATTGGAACACACAAACCAACATCTTATAGCTGGTTCTTTGGACTTCGAGGATTTATACATGGGATATACTAATCTACGCTATAAGGACTTGCAAGCAATGGCGAATTTGTTCAACGAAAATAACAAATTGTATAAAGGCCCAGTCAAAAAACACGTTTATCATGTGCCGCTCACTATACCGAAATCTGATGGAACTTTAACTGACGAACAATGGAATAAAATCGCTCACGATTATGTCGAAAAAATGGGTTTTCACGATTCCACCGGCAATCAAAGAAATCGACAATGGTTTGCGGTCAGGCATGGACTAACAGATGATGGGTTAGATGGCGTTCATTTAGTGATTAATCTTTATGATGAAGTTGGTAAAAAAGCCGATCTAAATTGGAAAAATCCTACCTCATTTTTACCCAAAGAATTGGACTTTGCAAGAAGCCAAAGAATATGCCGAGAGCTAGAAAAGCAATACGGATTGCATGAATTAGAAAGCCACAAATTTAACTTAGAAACCACTCGGGGAGTCAATAAAGCAGATTTGTTAGAATACGTAAACGGCAAATCGATTGCGCTCTGGAAATGGCAGCAAAAGGAAGACAAGACTGGTATTTTCTGGGACAATTTGACCAAAGAGCAACAACGAGCAATATTGAAAGAACACAGCAAAGATTACGTTGATCCTTTTTATATTAGACATATCCTTTTCCAAATTAAAGCAGCGACATCAACCGAGTCTGAATTTGTTAATTTAGCGCGCGATCAAGGACTACTGCTGAGACCCAGATATGCAACCGGCGGAAAGAATAACGTGACCGGTTATTCTGTCGCAATTAAACCTGAAATCGGAAAAAAACCTAGGTTTTATATGGGTGGAAGCGTAGATAAAGAACTATCGCTTACTAACCTTAGGAAATCTTGGGAACCGGAAAACGCAAAGAAAGTTTTGACGGAGTGGAATAAAAAAGGTCAATACAAACAGTTCGTAGGTAAAACTTCCAATTTACGCATACCGGATAATCTGCTCCAAGACATGCAACAAAAAATTGACGATTTCCAATCGGTCTATAATGAAAGGCTCATTAAAGAAGATCCATTAGCATTGCAAACCGTTTTACATCAGACCTCAAATTTCTTTTATGCATATAGCCAAGAGTATGAAAAAGAATACCCTGCCGAATTTGCACGTATGGGATTTAGACTGAAAAAACTTGAAGCGCGCGGCAACTATCTTTACCATGATTATTACCAAAAAACCCGGTTCTTTGGATCAGGTGGATTGTCCACTATCGCTCGCGGAATAACTTACAATCAGCGCCCATCTTTCTTAGGTTCTTTTTTAGTTTTGGCTCAACTCGCTATCAACTATGTCAAAGCCAATGAAAGTAAAAAAGGCTGCTCAAGTTGAATTCAACCAAATTGCTCAGCAATACCAACATTTAATGACCGAGCAAATTCAACATCAACAAGTAATTAATACTCAGACACCTCTAGCGACTATTGACCAAGAATTAGATGAAGCGCATGATTATATTGACGCTCTATATGACGTGCCTGAAGAAGAGACAGGGCTATCTTTGTAGACCCAATTCCTCAGCTTGAAGTCGCTCTTGTTCAAGTATAAATTCAGCTGTTGGGTCCGGTAAGTTTGGATCATTTTCTTTATTATATTGCTTATGATGATTACCGGGGGTGGGCAAACCTTTATCTTTCATAATATACTCATTACGTAAAGTCAAGTAATCAAATATTCTCTCCGGGTTGGTCTTTTTTGCATCGATTTTAATTACTTCTAAGTGAACAATAGCATCACGCAATCCAATTACATCTCGAACTGACAATGACCCTAAATATTCAGTTAGGTTCAAATCTTTTTTATTGAATAAATGCTGGCGAGAAATATCTATATACGATTCGTATTTATCTTTAAGACCAGCAACAGCTCTGTCTTTTACATAATAAAACAAATCATAAACTTCAGGATATTGATCCCAACGAGGTTTCCAAGAATAAACAGCATTCCCTTTGAAATAATCCCCGTAATCTTGTAAGTTCGTAATCACTAAAGGACGTGGTTTTGTCGTAATTATATCTAAATATGGCACCTTAAGGTGATATACATCGAATTCTTGCTTCACCCAGCGCAAAACCCTTCCCATATCTCATCGGACCATTCCGAAGGACGCATAACCACGCCATTATTGTCGAGATGCATGTAAGTTTGTTCAATGCCTGTTGCATTGAGACGCTTTTCGGCTTTATGAAAACTGTCAACAAGTTCTTTTGAATATTTCATAATAATACAATTTTAACAAAATTTACCAACAAGTCTTAGAAAAATTTACGCATCGTCGTCAATATCGTAAATTAAGTCTAAGGCATCTTGATCGGGTTTCTCTGCTTCATCGGCTATTAGCTCAATTATCTCTTCGTCAGGGTCTATAGGGGGAGCATCCGCTTCTTCTTCTTCTGTTTCTGTTCTTGATTCATTGTCATCCTGATTTTCATCGTTACTAGTTTGTTCAACGGGATCACCCAAATCAAGTTTCGGTTCATCAATATCATCTATCAAACCTAACCTGTCCGCGATGCGTTCATTGTCTAAGATTTGGACAAATGGTACATGCATCTCACCCTCTTTCAATAACTCCAATGGTGGTAATGGGTTGAGACCTTTGATATAGCCCGGGACGCTAATAATTGATTTCATAATTGAATCAGCCTGAGCAAAAAAATCTTTTAGTCCAGCTGACGTCCCATCGCGTAAAATACACCATTGGTATAAATCCCAACAAGCACAAACACGATAAAACACTGCAGGGTTTTCGGCCCATTCAGACCCTTGAGCCCAAACCACCGTTGGATCTTCTCCATACGTTTGCGTTGAGTACATATACCGTAAAAAGCCATTGTAAAAATCATAGACATTCGAGTACGATTTATAGTCCTTGTAGGCCATTAAATTACTCTTACTCGAGTAGCGCCGGGTGGTAATGGTGGAGGATGAACAAGCTCTGAATCATTTACTTGGTCCGCTTGTGCGTTCAACGTTGATTGCGCAGTCTGATTTTGGTCATTTATTTGTGCTTGTGCATTCGTCGACGATTGCACACTCCCTGAATCGGATCTGCTATTTTGCACAAGCTCCCTGGAATTTTGGCCGAAATCATTTACGCTTGTGTTTAGTTGTTGGTAATCGTAAACAATTTCTTTTTTTTGTTTGCTTTCCTCATACTCTGCTTCTCCTCGTTTCATAGTATTCATTAGAATTTCATCAAAACTTTGAAAATACGGTTTGGTCTCTAATATCAAATTCCCGTCAGACGACAAAATAAGCGTTCTACGGGGCTGGTAAATTCTTTTACGGGTTATGAACGGTTTCTTTCTCATAATACCCCATACTAACTTAGAATTTTTGCCCTGAGGCCATTTCTGAAGCTCACTTGGGGTTAATATGTCAATTCTCTGGTCGGATACTGACGATGACTGGAGTACACCACCTGAACGATAAGAGAGCGAAGTGCTACGATACTCATACTGTCCTAAAAATTGACTGATATTTTTCAGGAGATCAATTTCAGTGATCCCGCCTAAGAATAAAATAATATTTGCCGCGGTATAAAGTTTCTCCATGCCTTTTTGACCCCACACTTCATACCCTTGTGCGTAAGATTGCAGAACTGTTAAAAGTGTGATTCCGTAAGCGCGGTAATAGGAATACAAGTCTGGTAACTTTGACCATTTACAGATGTTGGCGGCTTCATCTAACGCAATCAGCATGGGGTGTGGTAAGTGTGAAGCATAACTTCGCTTTGCAAATGCTTCTGCTTCGTCCGTAATATGGTTACAGATTGCTGTCACTAATGCGGAAGCGTTGCCCTCTGATTTTTCACTAGATAATGCGTAAATAGTACCACTGCCTTGCACAAACAGAGCTGGGTCAAATTCTAAGATATTGCTATCGTTAGCCGGAGTGATCCATTTAGCAAAATCTTTATTGGCTAAAGGAGCTGCGATATAACGAGCAGTTGCATAAATCCCGCTCTTGGTTGCTTCAGCTAAATCTCTGTATGACAGTAAGGTTTGGTATGCTCCATTAAAATCGTGTTGCTTTAAAACGTCGATGGCTTCGTGGATTGCCTGCCGGGTCAGCCAATCATAGACTTTGGTAATTGGAGCTTTTAGAAGCGATGCGGCCAATAAGTAATCAGCCAAGAGAGTTTGCCCTTCAGAGTTCCAAAAATCTTTTTGCTTCACGCTCGAAGCGGCCAGCATAAAGTGACCAGCCAAAGTCCCGGCGGTCAATTCATCGACCACGAACTTTAAAGGGTTATACCAAATTGACTGGTTCAGTCCAGTGATATCCATAATATCGAATAAATAAATCCGGCCGCGGGCTTGTCTAATTTTGTAAGTTTGTCGGTAAACGTCGTCCTTGTTCGAAGTCGAAACTACCGGCCCAGGGCAATTGACTATAAAGGGAATTACGAAGCCTGAAGTCTTACCTGCGCCGGGCCCTGCTAGCATTAGCATTGAATTTTCAATTGTACAATAAATGTCTTGCTTTTTCTTTATTTCTTGTCCTAAATTAAAGCCTGGAAAAGCAATATCGAAGCGTTCACTATGTCTTTTTCCAGACGCCTTAGTCAAGACCTCCCAATCTTGCTTGACGGCTTTCAATAGATGCTTTTCAGCGTAATCCACACGAGAGATATTTTGGAATCGATATATCATAACTAAGTAGTTGATCACCACAAACACCAATGCTGACAAAGAAAAAATCATAGAGAACCATTTGAACATAGTCTCATTCCACTGTTCGAAAAAAGATTTAATCCCGAAAGGCGATGGCGGGTCATTTATAACTCCTCCTACATCGTATAAGAACCGATAGACCAATATCACCCATGCGACTACCAGCAAAATCACTCCGTAAATAATTGGCTGTCTTTTGCTTCTTTTGGTTGCTTCACTTTGCATCATTTATCCCATCGTTTATTGGTGTCGTTTACCTCCGCTTCACCCGGCACCAACAACACCTTAATTGGAATACCTGGTCTTTGGGCGATTTTGATCATTATTTTTCCAGCGCCAGCTGGAGACGATTCTGCTTCTAAACCAGGAGGAGTGGACCAAGAAATAATTTCTTTTTCTTCCGCTTTGCTAATATAAACAATTTTTCTTAACAATTCCACCTCAACGCTATCTAAACCAGCGGTCATAACGATACCGGCGTTACGAATAAAATTAGCTGCTTTCGCTCGGTCTTCTTCTAAAGCTAAAGCTTCAAAATCTTTAACGGTATGCGTTGCCATAATCATACCAGTGCCATAAGAACGGTTTAGTCTAGTTAAAGCATCGACTCTGTCAACCATTCCACCAGCCGAACGTAAAGCCCGCCATAACTCGTCGATAGCCACAATGTATTTACGTCTAGGAGCTAAACCATTATCAGCCAAAACGTGACTTATTTCAAGGTTGGCAAAACCCTCTGACCAACAGGCTAATAAAGCTGCTCCCTGCAAATCCAGTTGAGTATCTGGAATTGAACTAACGTCAAAACAAACTGGCTTATCTAACTGCATTGGTTCGGACGTCTGTTTCGAAAAGATCTCCCCTAATTGATTGCCCTCAATCAAGCCGGTGAGAGAAACATCTAAATTTTCAATTATGTCCTGGTACTTATCCTTATCTCCGCGATCTCGAACAACATAACTCATTTCCGCGTTGGGCGTTCTAATTAATTCAAGCAAGTCATTCAGCACTGGTGTTTTCCCTTCGTCTAAAGCAAGCTGATTGAGCGAAGACAAAGCCTTAGCAATTAAATTTGTTTCCCGATCGGTAGTATTCGATTTGCGCGAAATCGCGACCAATCCTGTTACTAAATTAAGCTGACGCATTTCAATATCTTTCATAATTGCATCGGCTTCATCATATAAATTTTTGGTTCGCAATAGCCTGATGGCTTCAAGCCCGTTACCGGGATCCAAAACGTTCAAATACCCGCGGCCGCCTACTCCTAAACGAATTACTTGTCCACCCAACTTTCTGACCAAATCAATATATTCGCCTTTCAAATCACCTAAAATCAAAGGGACCACATCTTGATAATGTAACCCTGTTAGCATGTGTCTAATAGTGGTAGATTTTCCTAAGCCAGGTAAACCTAACACAAACGCAGATGGATTGAAAATTAAATTGGCTTTCTCAAACCAGTTAATTGGGTCACAACACACAGTGGCGCCTGTTTGTAAACTAAACCCCATTGGAACACCAACTGAAGGAGTTTGTGCTGAAACCACATAAGGCCATAATCCGCAAACCTGCATAGTGCTGCCTCGATACATTCTAAGCTTTGGCAATCTACCAAACGAGCCGTTGGTTTTATTCGACATTTTACCCTTCTTTTATCTGATCCCAGCGATTGAGCATAAAACCTAGCGGTAAATTTTGGACAAACGCGGAGTCTTGAGAACCAAATACTGGTCGTAAATAAATTCGACTCGAAGCCGCTAAACTCCCTACGATAAAATTCGCACCTTTTTTGTCAAAATCACAATCACCAGTGACTGTAACCATAACTCCAAAGTTGACTAATCCTGCCCCCATCGCTTCTTCCATTGCGGTTCTTTCGGTCAATTTTACCGCTGCTTCTCTCCGTGCATCAACTCGATGGTTCTTAGTGTTGGTTGCTAGAAAACTCGTAGTCACTACGTCTTCGGCTACTATTTTGGCTGATTCGCCGGCATCAATGGTCTTGTAAATTAAACTTACTCGTTTACGTGCAATTTTGTTATTGGGCGCTAGCAATCTCCATAAAATATTTGAGAGCACATTTCCAGTTGGCGCGATGGTCATCATCCAAGTCTTAGATACCCCCGAATCGTGTTCCATATAATCCCAATATGTTTTAGTTCGCACTGGTCCAATGTCTTTCCAAGACTGATCAATTTTTTGGTTGTTCGCTTTGGCTTCTTCGAAAGCCGGGGCAATTTCGGGATCATAAGCTGTTCGAATGAATTCCATGAGAAATTCTGGACTAGTAGGTTTGGCAGATCCAATGCCATTTTCTTTCAGAGTCTCACAATATTGCGGAATTCGAATGGCTAAAGCATTAGCCACTTCTCGAATATTAAGATTTTTCTTATCTGGGTATTCGAAAGTAAGAGTTATAAAAGTCTTAATGTATCCACCCAATCCAGGATATGTTACTTTTACGTTTTCTCCCCAATTATCGCCATACTCAGAAACGTTTTCACCTTTGCTGGTATCCATATCTCTAACTAATTGCTGATTAGAAATGGGAGCGGTGTCAACGGTGATCTGAACACCAATTAAACCTGACTCATTAGACATTTGCGCCAACCATGCTCCATGTTTAGCAACCCAAATGTTAATTTGTTCCTGGTCCACTAAAGATGCACCATTAGGCTGAACCGATATAACGGTTGCGTAACTTTTTTGCTGTTTAATATCGATAACACAGAATTCTTGGCTTTGGGTATCAGTGAATGTGTAAAGGTCACTGTTATCCATTACGCCGGGCAATAGACATTTGCCTAAATAAGTTTTCCCAATTATTCCCGACTCGTAAGTAGTCGATCCACTTTGTATTCTCATAATCCAATTAGTCCTTTCTTGTAATTTGGCTAGTAACGAGATTTGGTGTTTGTCTTTGGTGACAGCCAAAGTAAAATAAATTAAATCCGGAATGATCACGATGACTCCCGAGGCATATGCTTGAAAAACAAACATTATCAAAGCCACAAATAAAAGGACGATCGCTACAACGGTGACTTTTTGGCTGGCTCCTTTTACTCCGCGAGTAGTAGGGATTGTCCAGTTTCCATAACTTCTAATTAGACTTTCGTCAGGCATTCTCGCCCCCTTGAGGTTTTTCTGTTTCATGAATCGCACCATCGGCTGTTATAGTTTTTTCTTTATTTACTATTCGTTCGCGGGTTTCAATGACTGTTTCGGTGTCAATTACTCTTTCTGGTTCTGCTAATGGGCTAAATTCGCCCCCTTGTGCTTCTGTGTTGTCATCGGGAGTATTATTGCCCTGATTGACTGTCGAGGCTTCTGGCGTTGAATTTACCCCCTTAGCGTTGATATTACCACCACTGGCTGAGACAGTCTCATTTTCGGAAATAGTTTCTTGGGTGGACTGGGTATCGCCTTGCTTAGTTTTCTGTTGACCGCTGGCGGCATTTCCGGCTAACCCGACTGGACTAATTGTAGATCCTTTGAATCCACCGGCATCAGGATGAGACATTTGGTTTTTAGCCATTCCGCCAGTATTACTCGATAAAGCACCTGCACCTTGCGACATCATTAATTTACTCATTCTACGGGATTCAGAACCGACTGAATCATCCTTAGTGCCAGGTCCATTTTCATTCTCAGTGGCTCCTGTGGCATTTTGGGCTGGTTGTGCAGTTGTTTCGGCCGTTGTGTCGGCTCCGGAAGCTGTCAGAGGCTCTGAGTTGGCCGGCGCCACAGTTTGATTAGATGTTTGAGCAGTAGAGTCTGCTCCAGTGGGTTCAGCGGCGTTCGGGTTGCTGGAGCTATCGTCCGGTTTGCTGGTTTGTTTCTTCGAAGTAGTTTTGGTTGGTGTAGTTGCATTCGCCCCTGGTTCATTTGATTGATTTGTCGACATCGATGCTGCTCCGGTTGGACTGGGAGGAGTAAGTGTCCCGATTTGAGCTTCAGTTTGATCAATAGCACTGTTTTCTACGGCACCATCGTTTACCGACGTCTCTGTTCCAATTGACTGACCAGCTGACGGAGTAGTTGTCTTAGTTTCACCACTGGCTATACCACTCTCAACGGTAGAACTCCCGCTTGGAATGCCTGTACCACCAGTTACACTAGCGCCAGCACCGGCGTCTGCGGCAGCCGTTGTAGCGCCACCAGCGGCTGTACCACTCTCAGTGGCAGAACTCCTACTTGTAATGCCTGTTCCTCCAACCACACTAGCCCCAGCCCTAGTGCCTGCTGCAGTTGTTGCAGCTCCACCAGCT
>JAITFB010000081.1 GCA_031281695.1 Candidatus Servula neotermitis | reverse complement strand
TGGCTGAAATTGCTGCAGGACATTTGGTATCTAAACTTTGATAATTTGGATGGTTGACTAATTCTGGATGGTTTTTCAAGAGATGTCGCCAAGCTAGAGTGAGCTGAAATGTGCGAGGTTGAGCATAATCCAAATTTACCACCACCAATACATCGTGATTAGGTTGATGACGTCCATAAGCTAAGACTTGTAAGTCGTTGGTTTTATGTACCAGCAAATTGTGCATAGAACGGAAAACTGGATTTTGTTGACGAATTTGATTCAGCTGCCCTAATAGCTGACTGATCCCATATTGCTCAACTTGGGACCAATCTCGAGGACGAAATTCGTACTTTTCATTGTCGGCGAATTCTTTGTGGTTTTTGGACCATTTAGTTTCAGCAAATTCGTATCCAGAATATATGCCCCAAGAAGCGGATCCTGTCGCAGCTAAAATGGCTCGAATTTTGTGGGCTGGGATACCGCCTTTGACTAAATACTCTGTGAGATTATCAGGAGTAGTAGGCCAAAAGGTGGGACGTAGGAAAAATCCTCTTTCGGAATTGCACTCCTCGAAATATTTTTTCAATTCTTTTTTGGTATTGCGCCAAAGGAAATAGCTGTGGCTTTGGTCAAAGCCCGCTAAAGCTAGAGCCTGCATCATGGGCGGTTTAGTAAAAGCTTCCGCTAAAAACAGTACATCTGGATGCCGTTCTTTGATTGTAGCGATTACGCGCTCCCAAACCCAAACTGGTTTGGTGTGTGGGTTATCCACTCTAAAAAATTTAATGCCTTCTTGAATCCACAGTTCCAATAAACGGATAATTTCCGCGATAATGCCCTCAGGGTCTTTATCGAACACTAAAGGATAAATGTCTTGGTATTTTTTGGGGGGATTTTCGGCATAAGCGATGGTCCCGTCGGCTCTGACTCCATACCAGTTAGGATGTTCTTTTACCCAAGGATGGTCACGGCTGGTTTGAAGAGCAAAATCTAAGGAGACTTCCAGTCCTAGTCGTTTGGCCTCTTTGACAAAATGACGTAAGCCTTCGATTCCGCCTAACTCAGCTTGAACAACATCGTGTCCGCCAGTCTCATTGCCAATTCCCCAAGGAGATCCAGGGTCGTTAGGACCAGCTTTAGCAGCGTTATCTTTACCTTTGCGGAAACTGTGGCCTATAGGATGAATTGGCGGAATATAGACAATATCGAAACCCAATTTTTTAATGTCTGGAAGACGCTCGGCGGCAGTTTGAAAGGTTCCAGAAATCCATGAGCCATCAGCTTGTTGAATGGCCCCTTCTGATCGAGGAAATAATTGATACCACGCGCTAAACAGTGAGCGCTCTCTGGATACTTGAATTAAATATTTTCTGGACTCACTGAAATGATCTTGCTCAGGCTCTCTCCAACCTACAATCTGCCAGCTCCAAAGCCCTGCTTCCGGTAATTCACAAAATGTCAGAAAGGTATCCCGACCTGGATTTACCAAAGTCATGTCGAACGTAAGCCTGTCCGTACTTTCCTCACCTGCTGTTCCAGCTTGAGTTTGGCCATTTATTGGATTTTGTAGCCTAGACTCTGTGCCTGGGCTTATGCTGAAAGCTGCATGCTCTTTTAATATTTTCTGAAAGATTACTTTGGCTCCGGACTTTTGGTGTCCTTCTTGAAAAATCGAGGCTTTAATCGGAAATAATTCACCGATGGCAACTTTGGCTGGAATATTGAGGTCTTCATAATGAGGTTCAATATTGATGATTGTAGTAGGAGTTTGGGTAATCAGACTTTTCACCAGTACAGTTTAATCGAATGACTAGTCGCTAGTGGTTAGTCGCTGCCCCTTAAATATGAAGCGACTTTTGAATCATGTCCTTAGTCAATTCGGGCATCTGGCCACCTTTGGCCGGACAAAAATCTTTAAAGCCACACCACTCGCAGAGGTTATTTGGGACGGGTTGAAAATAAAGGTTCTGGCAATCTTGTTTGATGGAATTCCAAGTCGTAATAATGGTTTGACTAATTAAATCTAAGTCGAGTTGGTTAGGAGTTTTTTTTATGATGCCATGCGAATCTGGGTTAAGAAAAATCAGGTGTAATGCATAAGGCATAGTCTTATAGAGTAAATAATAAGCCAAAGCGTAATAATCCATTTGGTCGCGGTAGCTAGCGGCATAGCGCTCATCGGGCATTTTACCCGTCTTATAATCGATAATGCGCACTTCATTATTACGACCATAATCAATTCGGTCCGCATAGCCAAATAAAGCTAAATCGCTAGCTTCCGGAAAATCGACTTTCAACATAACTTCTTGGTCAGAAGGTCTGATCAGCAGCGAGGGGTTTTCTAACTCAAAGTAGATCATAACTAGTTTTTGTAAATCATCCAAAAACTTTTCTAATCCATACTCAGCAATCAGCTGGTCATATATTTTTGGCCCTTCTTTTTGACGTACTTGCTCTTGAGCCTGCTGAATAATTGATTGAGATAAGGCCAGCTCTTGCGTGCGTTCTGCCATCGGAAATTTAAACAAAGCTTCTAAAATTGCATGTACTACGCTGCCTCGGACTGCTTCAATTGAGGGCGGAATTGGCGGAACAATTTTGTCAATCGCCGCTAAGCGATATTGTAAAGGACAAGTTTGATATTGGTTGATCCGCGTAGGAGCTAAGACAGCTTTAAATGCCATAGTGTCAGTTTAGCTTACCTCAAAATTTCTTAGTTCATTTAAAAAATGGACAAACTTGGATCGTGATTCTGGAAATAATCAACTGCACCGTTTTCTATCCAGAGGATATAGTTTAGTTTTTCGAATAAGTCAATTTTTGCATGACCAGCGCAATACTAACTTAGCCGAGCTCCTCCTTGGTTCGCTCTGAATCAATCTGACCGAAACCCATAGTTCGGTTTTTTGGCGAGCTAAACGTTACAGAGATTGATTACGAGTAATTTTAATCAATCAGCATTAATTGCAATTCGAGATGTTAAGCTATGCGTATGAAGCCCAAGCAGTTCGATGATTCACAATTGCTGGAACTGTTTGGACAATATTACAGACCGCCAATTTCTACAGATCACAAATATTCTAGGGGAGTGGTGGGGCTAATTACAGGTTCTAAAAAATATGCAGGCGCTGCAATACTTTCCAGCAGTTCGAGCGTTTTATCAGGCGCCGGTATGGTTAAGTATTTCGACTGTGAAAATCTTCGAGAGTCGGTGATTACGGTACGCCCAGAGGTCGTTATAGTACCCTTAAATAAATTTGACGAAAAGATTTTGCAAAGCGCGAAAGTTCAGGCTTGGGTACTAGGCTCGGGAGTGGATCTTCAAAATTGCGTTACTAGCGCAACTATTGAATACTTAGTGCAACAGTTTTTTGGACCAATAGTATTAGATGCGAGCGGTTTGGAAGTGTTGCGAAATTTACTTATCGCTGGTGATAAAGTTTCCGAAAAAGTGGTTATAACGCCTCATTTAGGCGAAGCGCGAAAATTGTTGGTAGCTGCTGGTGTAGAATTAGCTGGTACTGATTTTGATATTGCTGCCCAGCTGCATAAATTGACTGGCGCGACAGTGCTTTTAAAAGGGAGCACCACTTATATTTTGAATAGCGCAGAAAGTTATAGCGTAACCAGCGAAAGCACTTGGTTGGCTTCGGCTGGGACTGGCGATGTTTTAGCAGGATTGTTGGGGACAATTTTAGCTCAAAATGCTCAACGTCAATCTTTATCGACAACTGAGATCGCCCAAATAGTCGCGTTGGGGCAATGCATTTTTAATCGAGCGGCTACCCTTTATGGAGACAAACCTCTGCCGGCTTTAGAATTAGCTAAGCAGTTTCCTCAGGCTATTTCAAATATTTTAGCACAGCTTTAGCTACCCCATTATGCTCATTGCTGCTGGTTATATAGTCGGCAATCGCCAAAGCTTCAGGGACTGCGTTGCGAACCGCTACTCCGATGCCAGCATATTCAATCATTTCTAAGTCGTTGATGTTGTCTCCGATAGCCAAAACATTTTCTTGAGGGATATTTAAATGTTTAGCCAGAGTTTCTAAGGCTCGACCTTTAGTGGCATTACGACTGTTGATCTCAACATTGTCTTGCCACGATGAACTGATTAAAATGCTGGGTCGAGTTAGGAGTTTTGCCAAAGCTTGAGGGCGGGCTTTAAGATCTATGAACTCTACGTTGAATTTTTGGGTAGGAATTTTCCGAGCTACCTCTAAAGCGTCTGGGACAATCGCAATGGAACTTTGGCCAGCTTCAGTCACTCGCTTATGGAATCTCGCTTCAAAATAGTCCATTGACGCTTGACTAATATAAAGTTTTCCTTCGGCTTGGACTTGGACATGCGCGGGGTATTGTTGTAAAACATCCGCTATAAAAATACTGTCCGCAATATTCATATCTGTGTCGGGCATGTCGAATTCTTCGTGTTTGATTTGATCGTAAATACCAGCACCATTCCCATAAATCACGAATTCAACCTCGGGAATTTGATACAATAACGTTTCGATGAATGCATAAGGCCGACCGCTGGCGATAGCTAAAACTACGCCTTGGTTGTAGGCCTTTTGAAGAGCTTGGAGATTTTTCGGACTGATAGTATTAGCGTCGGAACCAACTAATGTGCCATCAACGTCCATGGCGATTAATTGAATCACAATATCAGTTTAGCGGGTTTTGTTTCGCTAGCTAAGCTGGTTATTTGCAGGGTTGTATGCAACCAAGAATTTGTGATTTTTAATTTTTTTTGCACTTATGATAAACTATTCTCGGTGGGTGCCCTATTGAGTCGCAGAAATATATGGTAGGCCACCCACTTTTCCTACTAATTCTCTTGCGTTTTCAAGTGGTGTTGATTATGATTTGGCGATGGTTTTAACCATTCGCGCGAATTCAATGTCAGGTTTTCCAATCTAAAAGCAGTACCAAAATCAATCGAGTCGACTGAATTTTTTATAGCCAAGTAAAGCTTTGTTAGCGTAAATCTAAAACCTAGAAGCGTTACCAGAGATCTTTTAGACGCTAGAAACTGACCCGCGGGTTTTGGAATAGTTGATTCTTAGTTCACAATGTGTTGTAAGCTTATGAGTAAGCAGCAAAAGTTTGCTGACTTAGAAAGTTAGACTCAAGGAGGTCATAATGAGCGATGATTCAGCTCGAGATAGCGCTGAGCGGTTTGTTTTTTCAAACAACGCCCAGCAAAATAGGACGTTTAATACGTTCGGTTTGTTTTACATTCCTAGTTTTACATTGGCAGTGTCAGCCGTTGCCTTTATTTCCGGGTTCGGAGATCAGGATTATGTGATTGAAGTTTTCGGATTTATTTTGGCTGTCTTCGGCTTGGCAGGTTTGTTTTTTGCCATTTGGGCCAAGGAGAACAAGGCCAATTATATTCAAAATACTTATTTGACTATGACTGGAACTGTGGTTGAAGTTGCCGCGATGATGATTGGGCTAGCTGGTTTGGGTGCTCGATTGACCAGTTCGGAAATTTTGCCGTTATTTTATTTTCTTCCAGCTTTAGGTTATGTAGTAGGATTTTTCATTTCCTTTATCGTCGCGGAAAATTCTGCCAAGCATTATAAAGGGACAACTTCGCGGACCACAGCTTTTGGCTCAGTGATGGTTATGGCTTTTATCGCTATTTTGATTGGCGGTGTTATTTCGACTTTTACTGAACAAGCCACGCAGGATTGGTCTAAGTCGGCTATAGGCATAGGAATTTTGGGCGCTGGTGCTTTGGCCACCCTGATTTTGGGTTTACTGACCGCTATTGCCTTCGTGCGCAACCTACTGGTCAAAATGTATAACATTGATTTATCCCGCTTATACAATTCGAACGAAACAACTGAGAGATGGTAGCTTGTCGCTAGTATCTAGTCGCTAACTACTCCACGCAAAGAGAGTTAAGCTAACAGTGTTATGACTGCCGACACCACAATCCCTGCCTTTCGCTATACCAATCAAATCGCTGGTCGAATTGAGGCCAAGTGGCAAACGGAATGGGAACAAACTGGAGCTTTTTGGGCGGCTAATCCTGAACCACCTTATTTAGGACCGGATGGCCAAACTGCTAATGGGAAGTCGCCGTATTTCGTAATGGATATGTTTCCCTATCCTTCGGGAGCCGGCTTACACGTTGGACATCCGCTGGGTTATATTGCGACCGATTTGATGGCCCGCTATCATCGGCAAAAGGGCGAAAACGTTTTGTATTCTTTAGGCTTCGATGCTTTTGGTTTGCCAGCTGAACTTTACGCTATCCAAACTGGCCGACATCCGCGCGAAACTACCGTAGAGAACATTGAAATCATTTTGAAACAGCTGAAACGCTTAGGCCTGTCTCATGATGAACGGCGTCGCTTCGCTACCATCGATCCAGACTATGTCAAATGGAGCCAGTGGATTTTCTTACAGATTTTCAATTCATATTTCGACGAGGACCAACAACAAGCCCGACCCATCTCTGAGTTGATCGCCAAATTC
>JAITFB010000069.1 GCA_031281695.1 Candidatus Servula neotermitis | reverse complement strand
ATAGCTCCACGAGTCACTGCATCTTGCGGACGGAAAGTCTTAACTGGCTTCTTCGCAATTGTAGTTTCCTGCGAACCTACGGTGATTTTAGTTTCAGCTAACCAATTGATTGCGCCGATACGAGTAGTAGGAAGACCCAAAACAGCAGTAGCTTTCTTGGACTTGCCATACTTGATATTCGCTCCAGCCACGGTTACATCCGGGAAACTCGAAGTTTCGCTTGCCACATTAGGCACGTTAGCAAAACGTTGCATAAATTGAGCCATCGAACCACGGTTCACAGCATTGCTTGGGCAGAATTGTGTCCCGGCAGTGTTGCATCCCGAGGTGATTCCAGTATTAGCTAACCAAATAATGGCATTAACACGATTAGGGTTCTTGCCTTTTCCGGATTGCAAAGACTTCAGATCGGTGAACTTATTAGGCAAAGGCTTGACAAATTCAGCCAATGATGTATCATTCATGCCAGCCAGTTTTGCAAGGAACTGAGCCATCGCTCCACGATTCACTTTGTTCTTAGGCAAGAACTTGCAATTCTTTCCGGCTCCGGACTTGTTACAACCCGAACCAACCGTCACGCCAGTCTTGGCCAACCAATTGATAGCATCAGCGCGAGTTTTGCTTCCAACTTTCTTAGCCGAAACATCGGTGAACTTATAAGCGGGTCCATCGTCAGCAGGCAACTTGACAATCACCGGGGAAGCCTTGTGGCCCCAAAAATCACCATTGAAATTGACGATTGAGCTATCGGTACCCGGCTTAAGCTCTTGAGAAATTAACGGATTGTCACCAGAGGAATATAAATTCGAGGGGCACTCTGGATAAGTATACGGATAATTAGAAGTAGAAGTCGGACCGTAACCGTAAAATGTAGTTGTGCTTGAATTTGCATACTTATAAACACACTGCAAATATTGGAAACTGAACACATTCTTAAAGGTTCGATAGAATGAGGCTGAACCAACCGAAGCGGTCAGACCATATTGATCTAAACCAGTTTCCGCAATATTTTCAAAATCATACAACGGCACTTTACTTCCGGAGTAACTAATCGGCGAGGGGAAAGAATCCCGAATCCCCAACTGAGAAACTGTTTGATCACCAATGGACAAACTACCTGAACCATGAGGAGTCACATTACCTGCAGAATCTGTAGAAGCCCCAGTAAAACGACCTAATTGTACCCCATTGAAAGCACCAACCGCAATAGTTTGAATATCATTGAAATTCAGGTTTAGGGAGGTCAAAGTCGGCACGCCAGCAAACGCATTGGCTGGAACTTCAGTAATTTTGTTTCCTTCCAAATAAATTGTAGTCAAAGCTGGAAGACCACTGATGGCTGGAATGGCGGTGATTTGATTATTTCTAAAACTTAGATTGGTCAAAGTGGCAGGCAAATTGTCAAGTGCTGTAAGCGTTTGAATCCAGTTGCTAGAAATATTCAACGAGTTCAGCTTAGGTAAGCCTGCAACCCATGCATTGTCAAATGAACTAATGGTTTGGTCAACTACACTGATATAAGCCAATTCAGGAAATTGATTCAACCCAGCTAAGGTAGTGATTTTCCCTGAAAAATAATCATATGATCTGGTGTTTTCATTGTAAACTCGCGTTCCCGTAATAGACAAACCTGTCAACAAAGGCGCAGTTTCACTGTTCAAAGGCACATCGGCGGGTTTATTCCAATTATACTTACGCGTATAATGAGTGTATGTACCCGAATCAGTTCCTACCCCATCGTTCCATACGAACCAACTCTGTGTGAAGTCACCGGCTACTGCTCCATTGGGCGGAAAGTTGAAATTTTCACGTAACGGAATATATGGCTGCCCGCCCTCACTCTCCAAGGCGGAAGATTGTTCGGCGTAGGCAACTCCTTCTTGGTTATTAGTCCAATACCAGCTATATGAAGCGTCACCAGGTTCAAACTTGTTATTCAAATACGATTTAGTAAACACTTGCATCAGCGTACTGTATGGCAATGTTGGGGCTACCGTAGTTCCCACTCCGATCGAACCCTGGCTAATCGTCCCATCATAGCTTTCTATGATTTGAACATTGCTAGGAAGATCAGAACCAGGGTATTTAGTTGTACGCGTCCACGGCTCGTACTGAGTTTCCGTAGGATTATTGCCGAAAATCCTATCTTGAATTTCCACAACTAATTGAGGATCCGGAACCACTAAATCGACCGCTGCAGCTGGTTTAGCCGAATCAGGAGACCCAGTAGTTATAAATTTGGCTGGGCTAATCCCGACCAATGAGGCGAATGCTAACGTCAAAGCTGAACCTATTCCGATCAACTTCAATAAATTTTTGTGTGAAGACATATTTTTCTTCCTTTCTTTTTTCACAAAATTAAACCAACCGAAAATCGGTTAGACTGACTAAATCTGCTCCATGCTCCGTTTAAGCTTTGAAACATAGAGATTACAGAATTTATTTTGGTTTCATGCATATTGGGACTAAGCGAAAATTGAAAAACCATATCAATTTCCATTGGACATCCTTGACCGTTTTGTTTCAACCAAGAATCCCCCCCCCCAATAATCACTGTATAGCTGAATTCGTTCAGCTTTTTTATACAATGATTCATACATATACGTATAGTTTAAAGTGCAAAAACCGCATAACCAAATTTTTCACAAACTTTTTTCGCACGAGGATGCGAAGAAAAATAAACTTCCCGTAAAGTTTCATTTGCAATATGCGTATAAATTTGAGTTGTAGCGATAGAAACATGGCCTAATAGCTCTTGAACAATTCGAATATCTGCGCCGCCTTGAAGTAAATGGCTAGCAAAACTATGGCGTAAAACGTGAGGAGAAATGTGCTTTTGCAGCTTTGACTTATCTGCAGCATTCTGTATAATTTCCCAAATTGATTGTCTAGATAATTTCCGGCCGCGTTTATTAAGAAAAAAATTAGTTATGCCAACGCCTTTAGCCCCTAAAGCTGGACGACTTTGAGTTAAATAGTTCTGCGTTGCTAATACAGCGACTGAACCCAATGGAACCAGCCGTGTTTTATTACCTTTGCCAGTCAAAGTTACCAGCTTTTGTTCATAGTCAATGTCGCCCACTTGTAAATCCGCTACTTCGCTGGCCCGAGCTCCGGAAGCATACATAAATTCCAACAAAGCTCGATTGCGAATCGATGCCACATCGCTGGCCTGCGCATAAACCGTCAACAATCTCTCCGTCTCCGCAATCGTCAAAACTTTCGGTAAGCGTATCGCTGGTTTAGGAGGCCGAATCTCTAAAAAATCCACCGCATCAACCAAGTTTTCCTCCAACAAATATCTATAAAAATTCCGTACTCCACTCAATCTGCGCGCAATAGTCGGTTGAGAATAGTGATGTTTTACTGACAACGTGCTGACGTAAGACTCGATAGTGGCAGTATCCATGTTAGTGATTGGTTTATCAGAAATCAGATAGCGGATGGCAGATGGCAGATCGGAACCATGCTCAGTATTCGAGCCGTTGGCACTAGCACCTTGATACTGTAAGCTGTCTTCTGTCTTCTGTAGGCTATTCTTTGTTCCGAGTTGCTGCCCAACTAACCAATCAACGAAGTGATTGAGATCTTGTCGATAACTCTTAATAGTGTTGTCAGACAATCCGCGCTCTAAAGACAAATGCTGGAAATAACGTTCTAATAGCTGGTGAATATCAGTCATAGCTAATTCCTAACGCCTAACATCGACGGATACGCCGATCCGCGCCCTTCAAAGGTTAGACAATCTGACATCTAGTTTATTCCTTACTCCGCATGGTTTTCCAAGCCGACACAATATATATAATTCCTGCTATCCAATATAAGGCGACCCCCCAAAGTGCAGACGCCCAACCGACTACCCAAAAAACACTCTGCATATGCTGGAAGTAAAAACTCAACAATAAAATTGGTATGCTGAAATAAATCGCCGCAGTTCCGGCTTTCCCTATAAAATTTACCGGCAAAACCCGAAATCCGCGAGAACCAAGGGCCAACATTATGAAAACCATCACAACATCCCGCGCTAAAATTGCGACGACAAACCACCAAGGCAAGACTTCTTTGAATCCGGCCAAGACTAATGACAGGACAATGAACACTCGATCAGCCAAAGGGTCCAAAATTTGGCCCAACTTAGAAATTTGTTGAAACTTACGGGCAATCCAACCGTCCAAAAAATCCGTGACTCCCGACAATACAAAGACCGTTATAGAAATCACTGGACGATCTAACACAAATGCTACTGCGAATACCACTACCAAAAGTAATCGAAACATACTCAAAACATTAGGGACAGTCCAAATTTTTTCGCTTACTGCAGTTTTATCCGAGTCCATAACACTCAACTTACAGATTCTGCGAAAGCAATCCCCGCAGCTTTTGAATGTGGGTTGCTGGATTGATTGCATTAAAAATATCGCTACCTACAACAAATGTGTCAGCTCCGGCTTGGACTGCTTCAACAATCGTTTTGGAATTGATTCCGCCATCGACTTGAATATGCAAAGGTAAAGAATTCTCATCAACGAAAGCTCGTAACTGCTGGACTTTATTGAGAGTTTCCGGAATCAGAGCTTGCGATCCAAAACCGGGCTCAACAGTCATTACTAAGACCATATCAAAATGCTGGATAATTTCTAGGATGGGGTCAACCGGCTCAGCAGGTTTAATGGCTAAACAAGCTTGAGCTCCGGCCTGATTAATCCGTCCAGCCAAAGCCAGTGGATCGGCGGAAGTTCCCCAATGAAAAGTTACGCTATCAGCTCCCATTTTGGCGTAATTCACCGCCCAACGGTCTGGGTTATCGATCATTAAATGCACATCGCAAGCCTGAGGGGCGACTTCAATTATACGCTTAGCCACCGCTTCGCCGAAAGTTAAATTGGGAACAAAATGATAATCCATCACATCTATATGTAATAAGTCAGCCGATTGGACTTTATGGATTTCTTGTTCTAAATGAGCGAAATCAGCCGTAAGAATCGAAGCCGCAATACGAGGAGTCATAAGTTCAGTTTAAACTGAATACACTCAGTCGCCACACTGTGATTAGCAATTAATAGTTAAGAGTTAACAATTAATAGTTAATAGTTAATAGTTAATAATCCCTGAAGTTTAAGGTGTTTGAGCTTACGCTGACAGCCAAAGATGTTGTCAATACTGCTGGCATCCATCACCAACAGCATCAGCTCAATCACGTCCGCGATCAAGGATTGTTAATTGATAACTATTAATTAAACGATACTAGTCGCTAGTCGCTTATTCAACCCTCTCGCCCAATCTGAGGCGGGCATGACTCTTTTGGATTGTGGTTTAACTTGCAACAGTTCAATTGTACCATCACTGGTGGTAACAAAAACTTGGTGTTTGGTGAAGTGAAAGGAACCAGCAGATAGTGAACTGGTGCTGGGGGCGGTGGTAGTAGTGTTAGCAATTGTGGCGCTGGTAACGACTAAACGAGTTCCATCGGGGAGAAAAGTGAATGCGCCAGGTTCGGGAGTGAAGGCTCTAATTTGGTTGAAAATGTTAGTAGCTGGCTGATTCCAATTGATTTCCGCATCAGCGTTGGTGATTTTTTGAGTATAAGTCGGGTCTCCTAACTGTTCTCGAGCGACTGCTTGGCCGGTAGCAATTTGGAATAACACATCCGCTAGAAGTTGCGAACCAATGGTCGACAACAGCGTAAATAATTCGCCACTATTGATATGGTCTGGAATCGGCATTTTTTGTTGAGCGTAAATTGGTCCTGTATCCATTCCAGCATCGATTTGGAATACAGTCACTCCAGTTTCAGTTTCGCCATTCAAGATCGCAGTCTGAACTGGAGTAGCTCCGCGATATTTTGGCAATAAAGAAAAATGTAAGTTGATCCATCCTTGCGGTAAAGCTTCCAAAACTGCTGGTTTTAACAATCGCCCATAAGAAACTACTGCAGCAACATCTGCAGCCTGAGCAATCTCAGCTATAGTTTGATCAGACAGGTCCTCCCAAATTTGAGCAATTCCCAATTCTTGTGCCTTAATTTTCACAGGGTTAGCTTGCATTTTATGCCCACGCCCTTGTCGCTGGTCTGGTTGAGTGAGTACGCCCACAATAGGTAAATGCGTATGCAAGATTTCCAAACTTTGAACCGATATTTGGGATGAACCAGCAAAGAGTATGCGCATAGTGACAGATTAACGAGAGAAACCCAGTTTTCTCTCATTGCTCTCATCCTGACAAACTAACCCTTCGCTGCGCTCAGGCTGTCTTCATCCGCTGGATAAAGACAGTCTCGCTCGGCAAGCTCGCTTAGTTCTCACCTTTGAGAACTAGTCCTATCATATAGAATTACAGGTAAATAAGGGGGCGAACCCGCAGAGTGGTGGGGATTTTTTGTTTTATGTTTCTAAGTCGCTAATGTCTGTAAGCTGTCTTCTGATAACTGATAACTAAAGTCTAACTGGATCAAGTTCAACCTGCAGATTCTTCAGTGTGGGGTCTAATCGAATCTGAGCCCGGAGTTCGCGGATTTTTTGAGCGAGGAGAAAAGAATCAGATTTAGGAAGGCTGAAGATTAAACGTTGGAGATATTTGACTTGTAGTTGGGTGGGATCATGATTATTGAGATAGCTGGGACCTAAGGTGGTAATCGAATTAGTTTGGGCCCAAGTTAGAATTTTATGAATAGCTGGAGAATCGCCGACTATGCGCGCAATTCTATGAGTTGGTGGAAACAACAAAGCTTGACTGCGTTCTACATCATGTTTAATCAAATAGTAAGATTCGCAATTCCCTAACGCATCTCGGTAAGATTTTTCAACTTCGCCTACTAAAAACGCTTGTCCATCGTTAGCCACCTTATACAAAACATTGAACCACTGACTCAAAATTCGGACATTCAAATCTAGTGCGGTGGAGAAAAAATACCGCAGAGCATCTAAAATCACCACAGTTTTATATCCGCCCGCGACCGCTGGCTCATAACCTGGAGTCGCCACCACAATGCCTGGTTTTGGGGCCAGACTTTCAATCCGTCCCACCGCTTCCGATGACTCTTGAATTTTCACGCCTGGAAACGCGCGGCCGATTTCCCTGAAAGTTAGAGAAGAACCTTTAGCAATCAAGCGGAACCGAATCGAGCGACAATTCGAACATTTCCAATTTTGAGGCACCCGCCCGCAATAACGACATCGCGCTGGTTCAGTTTGAGAAATTTGGACTAAAGGTCCATCGCAATATAAACAACGCGCCAATTTAAAACAATTCACGCAAATCAAGGCTCCAGCTTCTCCAGCCTGCGGAACCAAAATTAAGGTTGGACCAATTCGCGCGGAAGTACCAATCTGCTGGTGGACTAACGAAGGAATCCGTAAAGCTGGTTGATTACTCTCGGATGAGCGATTAGAAAACACTTGCACTTTCGGTTTGAAAAAATCTGGTTGAAAAGGTTTTAAAGTGCCTGCCAAAATCAAAAATGCCACTTCTGGCGAAACCACTTGAGAACAAATAGTCAAATCTAAAACTTGGTCATAACTGCGAATTAAACTGGCTGCTAAATTATGCACGTTGGGAAACCGCTCATCTCGGTGGTTGAAATCGAAATCGTTATAAATCACCACTTTAGACAAATTCCCCACTGGCAATAAACAGCCGATGGTGGTTGTAATTATACAATTATATTCACCAGCTAAAGCATTAGCTGCCACTAGTCTTTGTTCACTTTCTTTCATGCTCGAAGTCAAATAACCAACGGCTTCGGGATGAAAAAATTGTTCGCCGATCGACTCACAATACTGATGTAACAATCGCAGTTGCGATTCCCTCGGCACGACAATGAGCGTGCATTTGTTGATTAGCTCTGCGGAATTATTGTCGGTGCTGGTGCCTGCGGCGCGCGCGTCTGACCTACTAATCCCCGACCCGCTCATAACACCCTCTGAATCATAGTTGCCAGACAAGACGCTCTCGTGGCTTGCAGGATCAGTCGCTTTGTGGCTGGAGCCTTCGTCATCGGCATCTTGATCCTTGATCCTTGATCCTTGATCCTGTCCACTGACTACTGACAACTGACTACTGACTACTGACAACTGACCAATTAAATCCTCACACCATTTGGGGAAACCAGTTTCTATGTAGCCAAATCTAGGCTTGAGATATTGACGCTGAACTAGAGAGGTATTGGGGGACACGTCTGAAGTTTTACATTTTTCGGACTGACGGATCGCTCGCGCCCCTCCGTTATTGGATGATTTAATTACTGCAGCTGGTAACGCTCGGCGTAAGATTGCTGGCAGTGGGCTGGCATAATAATCGGCCAACTTCCGATAAAAAGATAAATCGCTGGAAAGAATAATAGGAAAGGGGTGTAAAATCTCACTGATTGATTTTAAATCGGAAGCCGAAGATTGTTCACGAATTTCCACCACTAACGCTCGAACGTGACGGTGACCGAAACGCACATTGACCAAATGTCCAATTTTTACAGATAATCCCTCAGGAATCAAATAATCGAAAGTATCCTTGACAATCGGCGCCTTTGTGAGTGGGCAAACCGATGCGATCACAGTTTATTCGGCTTGCGACGGAACGACGAAGCCTTCGCGAATCTCCCGCATAGCGATATTTACGGGATTCTCTTTAGGATCAGACTCAACTAAGGGACCGATATTTTCCAAAAGACCCTCCGATAATTGAGCGTAATACGAATTGATTTGCCTAGCCCTTTTAGCGGCTAATACACTCAAAATATACTTTGACTTAGTCTTAGCTAAAAGTTCGTCAATCGGCGGTTCAACAATTCCACTGGTCATTTATACTCCTTTAATAATTTTTTGCAATAAAACTTGTGCTACTTCCACTTTATCATTGACGATCACGAAATCAAACTCATTTTTCGATTCAATTTCGATCTCAGCGTTTTTCAATCGCAACTGGCGTTCCGCATAGTCCTCAGTATCGCGAATTTTTTGACGTTCAATCAAAGTGTCAAAGGTCGGTGGTTCCAAAAAAACAAAACGAGATTTTGGCAAAATTTTACGGACTGCTCGAGCCCCTTGGATGTCAATTTCTAAGACAGCGGTTTTACCTTTTTGGATAGCCTCAAGCAGCGGACGAATGGGCGTTCCGTATAAATAATCGTTATGCACTCGCGCCCACTCCAAAAATTCGCCTTGGTCGATCATCTTTTGAAACTCCGACTCGTCAATAGGATAATAATGCACGCCTTCGACCTCCTGCGGCCGCAAATCCCGAGTCGTACAACTAATCGAAACCCAAATTTTCGGATCGTGTAACCGTAAGTAAGTACTCAAAGTGCCTTTTCCCACCGCCGTCGGCCCTGAAAGCACATACAACGGATTATTTTTAGTCGCCTCTCTCAACTCCTGCAACAAACCACAGTT
>JAITFB010000061.1 GCA_031281695.1 Candidatus Servula neotermitis | reverse complement strand
TCATCCCAAAGGATTTTTTCGATTTGGGCGACCAATTCGGTTTGCTTAGCAACGTCTTCAGGTTCAACTTCAGACAATTGTGACCAAAGATCGTCTGCTTCAGCGTTAGAGAAACCAGTGAAGTTGTTTTGTCCACCTGTTTCATAAGTCGAACGACTGTCCAAAGGTGAGGTGTTAGTCTTCTGCCAAGCGAACATATTCACATCATATTTGCCACTTCCGTAAGCGCCTCCAACTTCAGTTCCAGGAACTGAAGAGTCGATTACATTGAAGCCAGCCGGTTGCATAGCTTCAGCAATCAGCTGGAAAGCTTGGACGCGCAAAGGCTTTTCCTTGGCGTAAACCAATTTGACATCAACTGGAGTCGTAACGCCAGCTTCTTCCAACAAAGCTTTAGCAGCTTCAACGTCAGAACCAGGGAATGCATCGGAACCGTTTCCAGCTACGATGTCAGCATACTTAGGATCATCTTGCAAAACTACGTAAGAGTTCATAACCTTGGCATTAGCATTGGTCGGCGTGATAATCGCATCCAAAATTTCTTGACGCGGCAAGGCTTTCAAGAAAGCTTGACGAACTTTTTTGGCTTTATCAGCGTCTCCACCGTAATGAGCGGCTGAGAATGGCGAATCGCCAGCTTCAGGGTTGAATAAAAGATCAACGTGCTCAAAAATTCCGTTTTGGAAATCTTTGGTGGCAATGCTGGCTGAGGCTTCCGCTGAAGTCAAAGCTTGAACCATATCGACCGACGGTGAATCAGGCGAGATGATGTCCACTTCACCATTCAACAAAGCTTGCTGAGCAGCGTTGGGATCGGAAATAACCCGGTAAACCACATTGTCAATGCTGGGGATTGGACCGGCGGTGTAGTCAGCGCGTTTTTTCAAAGAGACATATTCGCCTGCTTTAATTTCGTTGAATTCATAAGCCCCATCGACCACCAAAAGACCCTCGTCTTCCGGCTTGGAAGTGAAATCGTAACCCCTCGACCACTGGTTGGCAACCTTAATCAAATCTTCCTTTTTGGTTTCATCGTTAATAGCGGCTACTACAGCATCGGCTGCTTCGGTCGCATCTTCAATACCTAAAGCCAATTGGCCCACTTTGTGCGCGGGGATCCCGGCGTAAGCGAAAGTATAAATCCAGTCAGGAACATACTTCGACCAAGTCACAGTAACCTCTTTAGGGTTTTCAGGATTGATCGAAGGCGGCTCTTTGATGTCTTTAGTCAAGCCGTCATCTGAATCGAACCACACCTGATCAGCGGCAGGCTTTCCAGCGCCGGTATCAGGATCAAATTCGGTAACGTCATCATTGCGGTTGGTCGAAACGCCAGCCCACATTAGAACCATGTCAGCTCCAGTCACTGGAACGCCATCGCTCCAGTTATAATCATCAGCAATAGTATATTTGATTGTAAGAGGCTCATCCGAAACTTTTTCAATAGTCACGGCTTTATCGTTGGTCAGCCAATTCAGATCCTTATCATAATAGCTCCACGGGTTTTGCAACAAGAAGTTAACACTATTGTTGTAAGATGAGTTGCCAACAGCGGTGAGGTTATTCAAAGAAGTATAGTCGAGCGTGATAACTGTCGTAACTTGCGTTTCCGCCGCCGGTTCATTACCACCTCCTCCTTCATCCTCACCTGGCGCGCACCCAATCAACGTGATAGCCAGTGCAAATGCACCAAATGCAGTTACAATTTTTTTCATTTTTTTTCCTTTCATATCACTTTCAGCTAGATTTCCCTACTGGAGAACCTCAGCAAAAAGTGGTATTACTCTCAAGTTAACCGAGTTGCGGTTTCATAAGGTAATTAATTACAAACAGTGATTAGCGATTAGTGATCAACCAAAGAGAGCGAATTCTAAGTTGTCCAAGCCCAGGGTGCCTAAATCTAGAACGCGTTTATGATATTCATTAAGAGTCCAGCCTTTAGCGATGGCTTGATCGCGCAGTTCTAAGAAAGCGCGTTGGCCGAGTTTGTAGGAAATAGCTTGTCCTGGCCAACCGAAGTAACGAGTCAGTTCAAACAAGCGAAAACCTTCATTCATAGCCGTCGTATCGTCCAGCAATTTGAAACATTTGTCCCAGTCCCAAATTCCAGCGCCATAGCGAGCTTGCCAAGATGCAGGAACCGGTTTTTGACAATGCGTTCCAATATCGATCACAATACGCGCAGCTCTCATTAATTGTCCGTCCAGCATGCCGAAACGGTCAGCATCGTCTAAGAATCCAAATTCATCCATCAATTGTTCAGCATACAAAGCCCAACCTTCGCCGTAGCCCGAAAGAAACAGACCTAAGCGACGCCAATCGTTAATTTTGGCAGCGTTATAAACTTGAATGCCTAATTGTAAATGGTGTCCTGGAACTCCTTCATGGTGGATAGTGGTTTTTTCACGCCATTTATAAAACTTGTTTACATCATTAGGAATGCTCCACCACATAGTCCCCGGAATAGTGAACCCATCGGTGGGCTCTGTGTAATAAATCTCCCCATCATTAGAGGGAGCGATTTGGCATTCCAAAGTCCGAACTGGTTCGGGGATATCAAAATGATGGTTGTCAATTAAAAAGCTCATCGCAGTTTTAGAAGTTTCTTTCATATAGCCCAACAATTCGTCTTTACTTTGCAATTGTTGTTTAGGGTCCGAATCCAACTTCTTAGAAGCTTCGCGGTTTTGAATAATTTTTTCAAAGAAATCAGTGGCCCGGGTATCCAAACCTAAAACTCTTTGAGCAATTTGGTTTTGTTCGTCCACCAAACGCTCAACTTCCGAAACTCCCCACTCATACGTGGCTTGCAAGTCTAATTTTTTGCCGCTAAATTGGAACGCGTAAACTTGATAACGTTCTTCTCCGACTGCATCTTGATCCACTGCTTGGTCGTAATATTCACCTTGCAAAAATTCCACCAACTTTTGATGAGCCGCAATCGCAGCATCAGCGCTAGCTTGAAACGCCTCAGCTTGTTCAGGCACTAAAGCTTTGGCTTCATTAGCAATTTGTTGGTAATAAGATTCTTGAGGATCGGCCAAATCAGCTGCTTGTTTCGCCAAAGCTTTAACCTGGCGTTTGGCTGGCATAATATTCTTGGAAAGTCCCACCTCCAACGATGCTCTAAATGAATCAATGGACTTAGCCACATTCGCCAGCTTCCGACCAATTTTAGTCATTTCCTCGACAGTTCCGCGCGGCAAACGTTCAAACAACATGCGCACATCTTGTAAAGGAGTGGCCAAATTATTGACTGAACGCAAATGATCTTGAAACTTTTCGTAAATAATAGTCTGAGTATCAATAATTGACAACAATTGCCTCTGAATAATTTCGTCAGTCCGATTAATCAATTCCACCTTTTCCGCTTTAGCTTTAATGTCTTTCATTAGAGCCAAATGTTTTTGAGCCGTAGCTGGAGAAAAATCATCCAACCCATCTGGGTCTTGGCTCAATTCTTCTTTGCCCACCACCGAAGCGAAAATAGGTGATAGTTTAAATTCGCCCGCTAAATACTCTTCACAAAGTTTATCTATAGGGGTTTTATCTGAATCTTTCATTGAAATATCCTTTCACTTACAGGTTATCACTGTGCGAGAGAAATTGTGCTGGAGAACCATTTCAATGCCGATGCTTACGCGCTAACAATTTAATCAGCAAGCCGCCGAGCGCTGGCATAAATAGGCCAGTCGCGACTAAAGGAACCAAAGCACCAGGGGAATTGGCGAACAGTTGAGCTGCCAGCATCAATCCTGAGCCGATGTTTTTACAACCATGGCTAAAGAATAGAGAAGTTCGGATGTCTAAGGGTTGTTTGAACAAGTCACCCAAGCCCCAGGCTGATAAATATAGGAGTAGGCACAAAATGAAACAGAGGAGCATGTGCTTATAGAAATTTAGATCAGTCCAAAGCAATTGGCCTTTAGATTGAGCGATCGCCGATGAGCCACCTACAATCCAAATCAAAGACAATTTAGCGATGGGACTGAATATGGGAATCAGTTTGGCTGGAATTTTGCCGTTGGAAATTTCATTCAAAAATACGCCAATCAAGGTCGGAATCAACAACATCACGCAAAGTTGCCAGATGGATTTAGGAATATCAAAGGGCACAGTTTCGCCGACAAAAATCTGTAAAGTGGCTGGGATAATGGCGACTGCCAATAAATTAGTAATCAAAATGACGCCTAAACTAAACTCTTTATTACCTTTAGATATAGTCACCCAAATGAACGACGAAGCCCCGGAGGGAATAGTTGCGACCAGCAAAAATCCGATTGCTGTATTGATATCGCCGGGGAACAAAAGTTTCATAGAGAAGAAAGCTACCGCCGGCATAATAATTGAAGCTAAGGCAAAATAAGTCAACAAAAGTTTCGGTTGTCTAAACGGTTCCAGCAAGTCTTTGAATTTCAAGGTAAGCGAGCCAGGCAGTGTTAGCAAAATAAATACATAGACTTGAATTTGTTGGTTGAAAAATTCCCAATCCGAACCGGGGCTTACTAAATTGACTGGAGTAGTCAGCCACAAAAACCCAGCTGGCCATAGAACTGCGACCGCCACGCCGATAGGGGTAACCAATGACATATACTTGGCTAAATAATGGTCGATTTTGGTTACAATGTGCACGAGATCCTACTTCATCATTTTAGACAATCGAAAAGCTCTGGGGAAACAAAATCCCTAGTTCAAGAAAAAATTAGGAATGAAAATTAAATGTGACTTCTTGAACTAAAACAGCAATCTCTTGAATAGCCTGAGGATCAATCATCAAAAAATTATGTTCATAATTGACTCGCCGTTCGTCAATTTTCGCGACAATTTTCTCAAAGCCATTAAAAGGATAACGATTAGTTGGATCAGTCAAATTAGATTTGATCAACATAATACCATGGTCCAATTGAGTCGGCTCATATGCGTCCATAATTTGATCGGTCAGGTCAGATTCACGTAAAAATTCTTGCAGTTTTTGCATTTGTTCGGCCTGCGATAAATGCCCAAAACGCAAACGTAAATCAGGCCGTTCCGTTAAATCTTTCAGACGTTTTTCTCGATTTTGCTCAGTGGCTCGAACTTCTGGGAAAATGAAACTGTCAATCATGATTAATTGTTCAACTTTTATACTAGAGCGAATCTTTCGATAAACCTCCATAGCGACCACTCCACCGAAAGACCAGCCGCCTAAAGAAACTGTTGAATGTTCATTTAATAAAGGTTTAAGATCCTCAACGTAAACTTGAGCTAATTCCTCTAAGTTGACTATGGGGTGATCCAAATTAAGCAAGTTATAATTTTCCAAAGCATATAGTGGAATGCTCTGATCCAAAACTTTAGCGAATTCTAAATAAGCTTCGGCTGACCCCCCAGTTGGCGGGAACAAAATCAATGGCGTAATTTCCTTATTTCCAGGGTTGAGGCAACGCAAATATGAAGCTCCGGACTGAGCTAATTTTGCTAATGCGACAATGGTTTTATTAGTAAATACGTCCAAGACTTTCAAGCTATAGTCATAATGGCTGGTCAAATAATTGACTAATTGAATGGCCTTAATCGAATCTCCGCCCAGATAAAAGAAATCATCGTCGGTCGAAACCCGCTCGACGCCTAAAACAGATTGGAAAGCAATTTGCAAATTTTGTTCAACCTCAGTTTTTGGAGCACGGTAAACTCTTTGAGTCAAAACCATTGGAGGCAGAGCTGGTATATTTATTTTGCCACTGCTAGTCAAAGGGATTCGATCGATGCGTTGGTATGCCGCTGGAATCATATAATCTGGCAAATATTTTTTCAAATATTCTGTGAGTTCTTGCGGTTTTAGTTCATCCGAATGAACTTGGGTATTGAGCTCTGGGTCAGCAACAGTGCCAGTGCCTTCGACAGTTTGAGTCGCAATATTGGCGGTGCTAACAATATCGTTACTAGGCTTAATGCTACTAGAATCGGGCAAGTCTTGGGGATCAATATTGGCTGATGAATCGGAGTCTTTAGTCACATAATAGGCCAATAAACGCTCATCTCGAGCTATGACCACAGCTTGTTGAATAGAGGGAAATTGCTCTAACACTTTAGAGATTTCGGACAATTCAATTCTAAAACCTCGAATTTTGACTTGATCATCCACTCGTGAGAGATATCGAAAATCTCCATTAGGCAACTGCAGAGCTAAATCTCCGGTGCGATACATCGTTTTGAAGCAAGCGTTATCCCGAGCGCTATCGTAAAAAGGGTTAGGGAGAAAACTTTGACTAGTCAGCTGGGGGTTGTTTAAATATCCTAAAGCCAAACCTAAGCCAGAAACATATATTTCTCCAGCCGCTCCCACAGGAACCTGTTGCAAACTTTCATTCAATAAATAAATTTGAGTGTTAAAAAGAGGTCGGCCAATAACAGTGGCTAAATCATTGGGTCGATAAGCATGCGTGGTCGCGCAAATCGAAACTTCAGTAGGGCCGTATCCATTAATTAATCGCACTGGAGATTTTGTATAAAGATCAATTACGTTTTGACTGGTAACTTCTCCAGCCACGACCAAAGTATTCAAAGCTAAAATGTCATTATGCTCCAATAAAGCTGGAGGTATAGTGGCTAAATAAATTTGTTGCTCACGAATATATTGACTCAATTTAGCGTAGTCTAAGCGAATATCATCGTCAATCACATGCAAAGTGTTCCCAGACAATAAAGCGCAAAAAATCTCCGAAACCGAAGCGTCGAAAACGTATTGAGCATAAGCCAAAGCCCCCTGGCCGCTCACATTCGCTAAGTTGTAACGTTGAATTTGATCCAAAATCGCATTAACCACACCTAAATGCCTAAGCATCACACCTTTAGGAGTGCCAGTCGTTCCTGAAGTATAAATTATGTAAGCTAAATCATCTGGATCGACCAATCTGACTAAGGAATCGCGAGGATACTCCGAAAGATCTAATTGATCTAAGTTGTATATTTTAGTAGACCAGAATTGAGAGTTCAGGCTGAGCTGATTGGAAGCCTGGTCTAGGTTAGAAATATCTACTTTATTAGCTTCCGATGTCCGTTCGTCGCCTGGATAAATTGATGAGAAATGATTAACTGTACTGGAAGTTAGAATACAGATAGGTTGAGTGTCTTGAATAATTCGCTCTAATCGTTTAGGCGGGGCATCAATTGCGACAGGGACATAAGCGGCATTAGTTTTGAAAGCAGCCAACATAGCAATAACCATCTTTTCGTCACGTGGTAAAAGCAAGACAATTTTATCATTAGGCTGAATATGATGCTCAGCAATCAAATAACTAGCCAACTGATTAGCGCGTTCGTCTAATTCTTGGTAAGTGAAATGAATGTCCCCAAAGACCAAGGCTAGAACATCAGGGGTTTTTTGAACTTGGTCTTCAAATAAATCAATCAAGGTTTTTTGAGGAATGGGATGATACTCAAGGGCTATGACATCATCTCGGTATTGAATATCCTTTACTAAAGTTTGGGTTACGATTTGAGACAAAGTGTGCTGAACGAAATTCAGCAAGCTATCGATAGTCTCGTCGGAGAATAATTCATGAGCGTATTTAATCGTGTAAGTAATATCATCGCCCTTTGCAGTGCTGATAGAGAGAGGATAATCCAACTTCTCAATAGATGCGCGTAAACTCAAGTCAGACCAAGTTTGAGCACTCTTAGCGATCGGATAATTTTCAAAAACAAATAAAGTCGAAAACAATCTTTGAGCTCCGGACTGGATTTTAGATAGCGGAATTAGGGAATGGCGAATGATTTCTTGTGTATTATTTTGTAAATCAACTAAAGCCGCTTCAATCGATTGATCAAGTTGATGATGAACAATTTGAGGAGAGGTATTGATAAACAATCCCACACTTTGGTCAATTTGCGCAATCGGAAGATGGCGGCCCGAATGAACCACTCCTAAAGCTGTCTCGGTAGTATTGTAGTACGTCTTCATCAGTAAATGCGTCACATATTGTAAAACAGTACTCAAAGTAACGGAATGTTTTTCGCAATAATTCATAATGTCTTGATATAAAACTCCGTCAATATGAATGGTCCGATCTGAAGATTGTTGGATCAATCGGTACTCCAATAAATTCACATTTTGTTGGTCCGGCTTCAATAGCGCTTGATAACTCTCATTCGATTCAAAACCGTCCAAATACTTGGACCAAAACTCCAAAGACGAAGGATTTTGAGCTATATATTCTTGCGCTGAAATATAGGCTTGATCTGGATTGACCTCAACCGAACGCCCAGCCAAAATATCTTGATAGGCCAAGTTAACGAACCCTAACAAGATAGGATTCGACCAGCCGTCCAAAATCGCATGATGGTGGGAGACTATGACAGTATATTGGTCAAGCCCGCGTTTGATCAAATACACTCTAAATAAAATATCTTTGCTCAGGTTATAAGGACGTTTTCGATCCTGGAGAATAATATCTTGAATTTTTTGATCAATTTGAGTTTTAGTCAAAACTACGCTCGAAGTATTTGAAGATTGAAGAGAGTCATTTGACGTTAGGTTCGACTTGGAAGTAAAATCAATATATTGAAAATCCAAATGGGATTTAGAGTGAATACTTTGATAGATTTCGCCAGCGATTACCTCAAGATTAAGCCGCAAAGCTGGAAACTTTTGTTGAGCTAGACCCCAAGCTTGTTCGTAGGCTTTTCGGTCAATAGCTCGATTGTAGTCGAAAGCTAAAGTGATATTATAGGCATCGTCTATTTGACCTTGTAGAAGAGAATGGCTTAAAAATCCCATTTGAAGAGGATTAGCTTGAATATACAAATCGTCAATTTTAGCCACAGCATTGATAGT
This sequence comes from Candidatus Servula neotermitis, assembly GCA_031281695.1. Classification (GTDB taxonomy): domain Bacteria; phylum Actinomycetota; class Actinomycetes; order Actinomycetales; family Bifidobacteriaceae; genus Servula; species Servula neotermitis. The sequence goes on along the minus strand of JAITFB010000061.1, from coordinate 28,761 downwards.
TTCGATTAAGGATTTTCTAAAACTTCGGAAAAAGCTCTGAGCAATTTTGGAAGGCAATAACGTTGCCACTTCAAATTGTAATTTATTATCCAAAACAGCCCCATTGATCGACATTAAATCATGGGTCAAATTACGCTCATCGATCTGTTTACCATTATACGCATTTACAATATGAAAACCAGTTGGTTCGGCTTGACCAAAAGATAAGTCTCCTAAATAATTAAAAACGATTTTGGGTAAATTGTTGTAGCCGAACTTCGCGCCGTAAGCAATCCCGAAATTTCGAATTTGATCAGTTTGGGATTTTACGTGCAAACTGGTCGCCCAAGCACTGTTCTGTTTTTCCAGCATAAGTGGGTATTTCGCAGTAAACCAACCCACGGTATTTGCAATATTAGTTCGTTGAAGTTCAGCGCGACCATGCGATTCGAAAGTTACATAATTAGTCGATCGTCCCGTGGCCTCGGATAAAGGACCAGCTAAAGCCGCAATCAAAGTAGAATTTAGGTTGGTTTGATGCAATAATTTTTGAGTGGTCCTTGTATCTAAATCAATGATTTTTCGCAAAATGGGACCTTCAGAGGAAGAAGCATTCGCTTTTTGATCTTTGGTGTTTAGCCGATCAGAGCTCAAACTCTCTAAATGTTGATTATATTCAGGGAGCTTTTGGTTGATTAATTCAAACTTTTGTAATTCTTCATCGCGAGCATATTTTGAATAATCCATAACTGCTTCAACCCATTGTCGGTAAGAGGTCTGTTTTTCGCTCAATCGAACTTTATGATGCTTTTCCAATTGTTCGTAAATATCGCCCAAATCGTTGGCAATAATCCGCCAAGAAACGGCATCAATAATCATATGGTGAAAAGCCAAATGTAAACGCGGTCGATCTCCTTCAATTAGTGTCAGGGCAAATAAATTTTTAGACAAATCAAAGTTGGATTGGACATTGTCTAAAAACTCATGCAAATCATCAACCGGCAAATGGTGATGTTTGATTGGCCGTCCGTTTTCCATACCCTCAATTGAACTAAAACTATAGCCGCTCAAATCTCCGGTTCGAGGAGTCAGAATATTCAAAGGGACACTATTCAAATATGGGTGATATTGGGCTTTTTGATCAGCGAAAGTGGCACGCAAAATATCGTGATGATTAAATAGATAAACTAAAGCTTGTTCTAATAAATTATGATTAACGCGGGATTTCAATTGGATAGTAAAAGCTTGATTGAAATAATTAGGAGCTGGAAAATTTCGATCGTAGAAAGAGGTTTGAATCGGCAATAAAGGCAGTTCCCCTGCTAATTCACCAGTTTCTTTTTCGACATCTTGAGTCCCGGAAAGTTTTACCGCTTTGGATAAATTGTAAATATTTTTATAAGTAAAAATATCCATAACTTTTAGAACATACCCAAAATGATTGTTGATATAATTCGCAACTTGGATCGCCTTAATCGAATCTCCCCCCAAATAGAAAAAGTCATCTAAAGTAGAAACAGGTTGAACATTCAAAATAGCTTGAAACGCTTCTTGCAAATCTTTTTGAATAGGGTCTTTCGGAGCTACGTAACCCAGATGGTCAATTTTCACATCAGGCAATGCTCGAACATCCAATTTTCCATGACTTGTAACTGGAATTTGCGCAATACGTTCATAATGAATAGGAATCATATACTCAGGCAGATATTTTGCTAAATGTCGCTCAATATAATTTTGCTCCAGCTTTTCGTCCCCAACGTAGTAGGCGACTAATTGTTGATCCTTGATTGCAGTGACCGCTTGATGCACTGAATGGATCCTTTCAATATCTCTTGAGATTTCACCTAACTCGATTCTAAACCCGCGCAATTTTACTTGATCGTCAATTCGTCCCAAATATTGTAAATTCCCATCAAGCATTTTGCGAACTAAATCGCCAGTTCGATAAAGCCGGGCGTAACATGAGTGGTCAGTAGCTGGATTATAAAAAGGATTATCAATAAATTTCTCTTGAGTTAATGCGGGTTGGTTCAAATAACCTAAAGACAACCCTATCCCCGATACGCAAAGCTCGCCAATGGCTCCGGAAGGAACCAGATTCAAATTTTGGTCAACTACATAAACTTGACAATTAGAAATCGGCGATCCAATAATAGCCGGTTGGTCATGTAATTGATAAGTATATGAACAAGTCATTTCAGTGTTTTCCGAAGGGCCATAAAAATTGATCAGTTCGTATTTCCGATGCGATAATTTTTCTAATACAGATTCCGTAATGGCTTCGCCTCCTAAAATCAAAACTTTCAAACTGGGTATATGATCCAAATTGATATTGGAAGCCAATGAAGGAGTCGTATGCATATAAGTGATTTGATTTGAATTTAGGTAATTTTCGAATTCAGTTTGGTCTTTATATAAATCATCGCGTGTTATGACCAGCTTTTTGCCGTTCAAAAGGGCTGGGAAAATTTGAGCGACAGAAGCATCGAAAGTGTAATTAGTTAAGAACAAAACTATATCAGTTTGGATATCCTTTAAACCATGTTTACCATAAATTGAAGTAGCTAAATTGACCAAGCCAGCTTGTTTAATCATGACTCCTTTAGGTTCACCAGTCGTTCCTGAAGTGAAGATTAAGTAAGCTAAATCTTCTTGAGTCACGCGTCGTATAGGAGCTGTTACTGGATAAGAATTCAAATCAAGTTGATCTAAATCATAAACTGGAGAGTCTAACGATTGATAATTTGGCTTACTGGATGAGAGAATGCAAACAGGTCGAACATCTTGAAGAATTCGCTTTAAGCGTTTCGGAGGGATGTCCGGAGCCAATGGAATATAAGCAGCGTTAGTTTTCAGAGTAGCTAAAATAGCAATCAACATATTTTCATTACGCGGCAAAAGTAACACGATTTTATCATTTGGTCGGATATGGTGGCGCTCGCATAGAAAATTGGCTAAACGATTAACTCGATTATTCAAATCGCGATAACTTAACTTAAGGCTTTCATAAACTAAAGCGATATTATCCGGAGTTTTTTCAACTTGAGCCTCAAATAAATCGGCAACTGAACCACTGGGTAAAGTAGAATATTTAGCCGCTGGAACCGACAATGGGTACTTCAAGTCAGAAATTTTTAAATCTAAATGCTCTAACAGTTCAGTCAAAATAAATTGATAAGTTTGAGCAAATCTTTGAATCGTTTCGGGTCTAAATAATGCTTTAGCATAATTCAAATGACAACTCAGCGATTCGCTCTCGCTGTCGGAAATAAACATCTCTAAGTCGAACTTAGCGATCCTATGAGAAGCATCTTGAATAGGCGTCAAAACATTTTGAAGTACTTTAGAATTCTCTCCAAAAGTTTGATAAGTAAATAAATGTTCAACGATGGGATTGCGTGAAGTATCCCTGGAAACATTTAGTCGCTCAACGATAACTTCAAAAGGTATATCTTGGTTTAGTTGAGCATCTTTTCCTAAATCTGATACAGTTTTAGTAAATTCAATCAGAGTTAGCTGGGGATCTACTTGCATACGCAAAGCTAACGTATTCACAAAAAATCCAATCATTTTATCAACATTTTGATAATGACGGTTGGCAAAAACTGACCCAACAGTAATATCTGACTGATTTGAATAAGCTCTCAAAAACAAATAATACGCTGACAGCAAAACATCATAAACTGAAATATCTAATGATTTAGCTAAATCTTTGACCTTTTGGGCTTGATCGACAGAAATTTCAAAATCAAAAACTCCGCCTTCATAGCTTTTTTGCACTGGTCGTTTAAAATCAGTCGGTAAATTCAAATTCTCAAAATCCTGGAGTTGAGTAATCCAAAAACCTAATTGATCGTCGAAAATTTGCCCCTGCAAATATTGTCTTTGACGGACAGCATAATCTTTATATTGAACTTCTAAAGCTGGTAAAGGATAATCAGATGGAATCGAAAAGTCTAATTTCGCTTGATCAAGGTCCATTGAAGAGTTGGAGATAGCTACAGATCTGTTAGAGTTTGAGCTAATTAAATTCGAGCCAGAATAATATTGGTATAGCTTAGCCAACTCATCTATAAAAATGTTTTCACTCCAGCCGTCGAAAGCGATATGATGAATTGTAATTACTAAATACTGTTGGTTCACGATCACGACTTTAATGGGATACGAGTTAAATAAATCAAAAACATAATTGGAATATTGAGCAATGACTTGTTTTGGACGATCGCTATTGACTTCTTCGATAATAAAAGGCTCATCCAATTTCGCTTGATAAACTCGACCGTCTGGATCTTGCACGATTCTCGATGATAAAACTTCATGACGTTGAATAATATCCAGAATTGCCTGTTTTAAAGCTGATAAATTAGCGCCTTGGACAATTTTGGAAACTATCGGAATATCATAAGCGCTGGTTTGATCAGCAATTTGATCGACAATAAATAAACGTTCTTGAGCGAACGACAAAACCTGTTCTTGGACCGATTTGAAATGATATGGCGTCACTTTAAATTCATGCTCATTGGAAAAAACTATTTTAGCTAAGTTGGCTATATTCTTACGAGTGAAAATATCCAAAACCTTTAGGTTATAATTATAATGACGAGTGATATAATTAACTAACTGAATGGCCTTTATAGAATCCCCGCCTAAATAGAAAAAATCGTCTTGGATCGATATTTGCTCAATACGCAAAATCTCTTGAAAAGCATTTTGTAAATTTCGCTCGACTGCATTTTGCGGCGGAACATATTCGCTTTGATCTAATTCAATCTCTGGTAATGCTCGCCGATCCAATTTGCCATGATCGCTCAAAGGGAGCTTATCCAGTTGTTGATAGTACTTTGGAATCATATAATCTGGCACATATTTCGTTAAATGTTCTTGAATTTGAACATCCTTTATAGGTTGACTGGCTTCGAAATAAGCAATCAATTGGTTCGACTTTACTATAACTGCAGCGTGTTTAATTTGCGGAAGCTTCTCAATGACGCTTGATATTTCTTCTAACTCAATTCGAAATCCCCGTAGTTTAACTTGATCGTCGATACGAGAAATGTATTGCAGACCCAAGTCATCCAGTTCGCGAACTAAATCTCCTGTGCGATACATTTTAGAAAACCAGGAGTGATCGATTCCAGGTTGGAAGTAAGGATTATCAATGAACTTGGCTTCGCTCAGCTTCGGCTGGTTGAGATAGCCTCGAGCCAAGCTTGCGCCGGAAATGTATAGCTCTCCGATCGCTCCTACAGGTAATCGATTCAAATTTTCGTCCAATACATAAGTTTGGACATTACGCACGGGAGTTCCTATGAGATTAGGCGAATCCCCGGGCTGGTAAGGGTGCGAACAAGTCATTTCGGTATTCTCAGTCGGACCATATAAATTGAACAATTGAAACTTGCGGTTAGCTAATTTCGCTAAAACCGCATCAGTCACGGGCTCTCCGCCCAAAACTAAAATTTGTAAATGCTTGAGGTGGTTTAAATTAAGACTGGTTGCTAAAGCTGGAGTCGTGTGCATATAATTGATTCGATTATAATTAAGGTATCTTTCAAATTCAACTTGATCTTTATATAAGTCGTCTTTAGTCACCACCAGCTTCGAACCGCTCAAAAGCGCTGGAAAAATCTGCGCTATAGAAGCATCGAAAGTGTAATTAGAAAGAAACAGCACATTTTTAGTCTGGACTGGGGACAATTCATGCTTTTTGAATAAAACCATAGCGAAATTGACCACTCCTTGATGTCGAAGTTGAACGGCCTTAGGCTCGCCAGTCGTTCCAGATGTATAAATTAAATAAGCCAAATCGTCTTGAACGACTTTACGCGTAGGAGCTGTCCGTAAATAGTTAGTTAAATCAAGTTTCTCTAGCATATAAATATTCCGAGCAAAATTATTAGGAATTGGTTGATCCGAAACGCTTTCGTTGTCAGATTCTTTAACTTGGTTAGCCAGCAGTTGTTCTAAATCAGTGACCATAGTTGAAGTGAGAATACAAACTGGTTGAACATCTTGAAGAATATGTTCTAAACGTTTAGGAGGAATATCCGGAGCAATCGGAACGTAAGCAGCGTTAGTTTTCAAGACAGCTAAAATGGAAATGATCGTCCATTCACTCCGAGGGAGTATCAAGACAATTTTATCATTTGGTTGAATTTTATGTTTTTCAACCAAAAAATTGGCTAGCTGATTCGCTTTATAATCCAAATCCGCATAAGTTAAATGGACATTTTCGAAAACTACCGCGGGATGACCTGGAGTTTGCTGAACTTGTTTTTCAAATAAATCCGGTAGAGTCAATTCGCCGATTGTTTCGTAAACTGTCGCTGGTAAATCCGAACGGTATTGAATTTCTGACACCATTCTTTTTGAAATAACTTCGCCCAAAATATTTTGAACAAATTGCAATAACTGATCAATACTTTGATCGCTGAACAGTTCGCTGGCGTATTTAATTTGATAAACGATTCCTTCGTCCTGAGAAGCGATAACCGAAATAGGATAATCCAACTTTTCGATTGATTCTCTGAAAGTAAGACCGGGGTCTTCTTTTAAACTTTCATCGAAAGGATAATTTTCGAAAACGAATAAAGTTGAAAACAATCGCTCGCCTTGTTTTTGAATACTGGACAAAGGAATATTTGAATGTTCTATGAGAGCTTGGGTATCATTTTGAAGGGTTTGCAAAGTGTCTAAAACCGACTGGTTTCCCCGATGTTGAAGAATTTGCGGAGAAGTATTGATATATAACCCCACGCTTTGAGCAATATCGTCTATAGGAAGATGTCGACCAGAATGAACTAACCCTAAAGCTGTAGTCGAAGTATTGTAATAGACTTTCATCATCAAATGCGTAACATATTGTAAAAGAGTCCCCCAGGTCAAAGAATGTTGCTCAATAAAAGTCGAGACTCGGTCAAACAACTCTCCTTGAATGTGAATGGATTTATTTTGAGGTTTTTCGATGAACTTGTACTCCAATAAATTAGTAGAAATTTTATTCTCGCGCAAAATAGCTTGATAATTTTCGTTGATTGTCACGCCCTCTAAATACCGTTCCCAAAAATTTCGAGGAGAAGGGTTGAGAGCTAAATATTCTTGAGCTAAAATGTAAGCTCGGTCTTCGGTCGTATCGACCGACTTTCCTTCTAAAATACTCCGATAAGCTTGATCAACGAAGCTAAACAAAATCGGATTCGACCAACCATCTAAAATTGAATGATGATTAGAGATTACAGTTGTATATCTTTGGGCACTGCGTTTAATTAAGTACACTCTAAATAAAACATCGTGTTCCAAATCGTAAGGTTGATGACGGTCGCTATCAATTAATTCTTGAATGCATTGATCAATATCAGCTTCTTGACTAAAGTCTATATAATGAAAATCCAAATGCGAGCTATTTCGAATACGTTGATAAATTTCGCCCGAGATCACTTGAATATTCAAGCGCAAAGCTGGATATTTCGCTTGCGCAAAGTTCCAAGCTTTTTCATAAGCATCTCGCTCAATAGCATAATTGTAATCCAAAGCGTTAGTAATATTGTAAGCATCGTCGATCTTGCCTTGTAAAAGGGAGTGACTCAAAAACCCAATTTGCAAAGGATTGGCTTTAATATAAAGGTCCAAATCTGCTGCTCGCGATTCAATCGTAGATATTAAAGACTCGCGAAAACCTTCAGCAAAAAGCTTAGTTAATTGTGGCCCAAATCGTGAGAGTACATCAAATTTTAGTTGCCCGTCCAAAATAGCCCCATTAATAGTCAACCAATCTTGAGTCAAATTTCGCGCATCAACTGGTTTTCCGTTGTAGTGATTAATTAAATGAAACTGAGAATTATCAACGTTAGTTGAACTTAAATCACCTAAGTAATTGAATATTATCGCCGGCAAGTCAGCATAACCGTATTTTGCTCCATAAGCAATGCCGAAATTGCGAATTTGGTCCAATTGATTTTTAGTATACAAGAAAGTATCCAAAGAGTTAGGATCGACTTGGAGTTGAACTGGATACATTGCAGTCAACCAACCTACTAAATTAGTAATATCAGAGTTTGTCAACTCGGCTCGTCCATGAGATTCAAAAGTCAAATAATTCATTTCACGACCTGTCACTTTAGCCAAAGGAGCAGCCAAAGCGGTAATGAGAATATCATTCACATTTGAGAGCCGCAAAAGCTTTTGAGTAAGATCTGATGGTATTTCAATCCGAGATTCAATTGGCTCAATAGCGGGCTCCGATGTGGTAAATTTATCAGTTAAATATTGATTATACTCGGGTAATTTTGAATTCAAATTCTCGAAATTTTCCAATTCTTCATCAGTTGCATATTTTGGATAATCCTCAACTAGCTCAACCCATTGACGATATGAGGTCATTTTTTCTTCCAGCTGAACAATTTCTCCTCTGAGCAATTGTTGATAGACGGTATTTAAATCAGTCGTAATAATTCGCCAGGATACGGAATCAATGATTAAGTGATGAAAAGCTAAATGTAATAACGCAGGACTATCTTGGATCAAAGTTAGCGAATATAAACGCTTAGCCAGATCAAAATGGGACTGCAATTCATCTAAAGCCTGGCTAAGGGGCAGACTTGCGCTATCAACCATTGATGGCCGGTCACCATTTGACTGACGATGATTAGTTTGAGCTACATATACTTTGTAGTGCTTAAGGTTGTTTGGATCAGGCGTGAGAATATTCATAGGCACAGTTTTTAAGTAAGGTCTATATTTTCCAGATTGATTGACATAGCTCGCTCTCAAAATATCATGATGATTGAAAACTTCAACTAAAGCTTTTTCCAACAAAGCTTGATTTAAATCCGCTGGTAATTGAATAGTGAAAGCCTGATTATAATAATTGGGATTAGGATAATCTTTCTCGAAAAAATCCTTTTGAATCGGTAAAAGAGGAATATCGCCTACCAATTCTCCAGTCTCATGAATAACATCCGCGCGATTAGCAAGCGAAACTTGTTTGGATAAATTCACAATATTTTTATAGGTAAAAATATCAGAGACTTTCAACCCATAGCCGTAATGAGTCATTAAGTAATTCACTAATTGAATAGCCTTAATGGAGTCTCCGCCTAAATAGAAAAAATCGTCGGCAACTGAAACTGGCGACACATTCAAAATTTCTTGAAAAGCACTCTGAAGATTGGTTTGAAATTGGTCAGCCGGAGCAACATAAACCTCAGGCTCGATCATAATATCGGGCAAAGCTTTTCGGTCTAATTTCCCATTTTTTGTGATAGGCATTTTGTCTAAGCGTTTATAATAAGCCGGAATCATATAGTCAGGCAGATACTTTTTCAAAAATTCAGATAATTGCTGATGATCTAATTCATAATCTGGCATTCCACTATCAGCTCCAGCAGCGTCATTTTTAGCCACGTGAACAATGCTGCTTTCAGCGGGGTTAACATCAATGGCAGCGCTAGAATCATTACTGGTGCTGGTAGAACTATCGGATCCAGCAGCACTTAGAGGAGAATCACTTTCAACAGGGTGCGTCACATAATAAGCTAACAAATGCTCATCTCGAGCGATCACTACAGCTTGTTGAATCGAAGGAAATTGCTCTAGAACATGAGAAATTTCCTGTAACTCAATCCGGAACCCCCGAATTTTTACTTGACCATCCGTGCGCGATAAATATCGTAAAACTCCATCATCTAATTGCATAACTAAATCGCCGGTTCGATAAAGCCGAGCATAACAAGGCGGATCCTTTCCGTCAACATAAAATGGGTTAGTGATAAATTTTTGAGCATTTTGGTCTGGATTATTCAAATAACCGGAAGCCAGTCCGACCCCCGCAAGATACAATTCTCCAATCGCGCCTAAGGGGACTTGATGAAGATATTCATCTAAAATGTAGGTTTGACAATTTTGAATGCCAGAGCCAATTAAATTCGGAAACTCATTTTTCGAAGTGTAAATATATGACGTTGAGGTAACAGTATTCTCAGTTGGACCGTAGGTATTGATTAAGGTTAGAGAATCGCGAACCAAATCGTCTAACAAAACTTGGGTAAAACCTTCGCCGTCAGTATCAATCACTTGTAAATTCGTCAAACGGGAAATATCTAATAGTTCTAAAAACGAAGGAGTTGCATTGATTAAAGCCACTTGGTGCTTGATTAAATACTGGTAAAAACGCTCCATATCTTTAAACATTTGCTCTTCGGTAACCAATAATGTTCTTCCGTACAATAAAGCTGTGAAAATTTCTTTGACTGAATCATCAAAGGTATAAGCCGCCAAAAACAAACTAACAGCCTCATCAGGCAAATTATATAACTTATGTAAATAATTGGTAGTGTTCACCGCCCCGATGTGACGCAACATCACGCCTTTGGGGACTCCAGTGGTTCCTGAAGTAAAAATGATGTAAGCCAAATCATCAGGAGAAACGCTTCTTGCGGGAGAGGACTTCGCATAATTACTGATATTTATCTGATCAATGCTATAGACATTAGGAATCGAGGATTGGCGATGAGTTGTATGAGGATTTGGTTTCGATGAGTCGAGAGTTGGATCGTTTATTTCGGAATTTGCATTTTCAGAGTTATCAATAATCGAAGTCTTAGAATTCAAACTGGAAATAATAGGGTTATCGGCCAAAGCGCTTGAAGTTAGAAGACAAACTGGTTTGACCTCATGCAGAATATGTTCCAAACGCTTTTGAGGTATGTCGGTCGCTAAAGGAATATAGGCTGCGTTGGTCTTCAAAGTGGCCAAAATTCCGATTATCATCCACTCGCTACGGGGTAAAACTAAAACAATTTTATCGTTAGGCTGGATTTTATGATGATCAATTAAAAAATTGGCTAATTGATTAACTCGTTGATTCAACTCTCTATAAGTAAGAATCCGCCCATTGAAGATTAAAGCCGATCGATCGGGAGAACGTTCGACTTGTTGTTCAAATAAATCTACCAAGGTTTGATTGGGAATTTCAGTGTATTGTAACTGAGGGACTGTATCAATATATTCAATCTGGCTAATTTGAGTTTTAGTAATGATTTCTTGTAAAACTCGCGGAATAAAAGCCAGCAACTGATCAATTTTGGTTTCCAAAAATAACTCTTGGGCATATTTGATCGTAAAAGAAATGTCTTCGCCAACCGAGGTAACCACAGTAATGGGATAATCCAATTTTTCAATTGTTGTTCTAAAAGTTAAATCTGGATCATTGCGTAATTGTTGGTCGATTGGATAATTTTCAAACACGAACAAAGTGGAAAACAAGCGCTCCGAGCGTTTTTGGATTTGAGCCAGTGGAATAATCGAATGTTCGATGAGTTTTTGAGTTTGATTTTGCAATTTGGTTAAAGCGTCAAGTATAGACAGGTCAACTTGATGATCAAAAATTTGAGGCGAAGTATTAATAAACAACCCCACGCTCTGGTCTAAATGATCAATAGGCCAATTTCTTCCAGAATGAACAATCCCCAACGAAGTAGATGAAGCGTGATAGTAAACCTTCAGCATTTGATGAGTTGCATATTGTAAGACTGTCCCCATAGTAATCGCATGCTGCTTTGAAAAATCTTGCAACTGCTCATACAAAGCTCCCCCGATATGAATAGATCGATCCTGAGACTTTTTGATTAATTTATACTCCAGCAAATTGACTGACTGTTGCTCCGGTCTTAAAAGCGCTTGATAATTTTCATCAACTTCAAAATCACTTAAATATTCGTCCCAAAATGCTTGACTAGAAGGGTGCGTTGCTAAATATTGTTCCGTCTCCAAATAAGCTACGTCCTCGCTTGTATCCACAGCTTGACCACTCAACAGCTTACGATAAGCGTCATTTACGAAAGCTAATAACACTGAGTTCGACCAACCGTCCAAAATCGCGTGATGACTGGACAAAATCGTGGTAAATTCGCGTTCACTACGTTTGAGCAAATACACTCTAAACAAAACATCTTTAGTCAAATCGTAAGGTTCTTGCCGGTCGGCTTGAATAATCGAGCGAATTCGATCCTCGACCCCATCGACGGAGCCATTGACTGGAGTCGAAGAGCTGGAATCAGGCTGAGTTAAATCCAGATAACGAAAATCCAAATTCGACTGACGTGGAATTTTTTGATAAATTTGTCCATCCACCAGCTCTAGATTGAGTCTAAGCGCAGGATATTTTTTTTGAGCCAAGCGCCAAGCTTTTTGATAAACTGCTCTATCTATAGCAACGTGGTGATCAAAGGCTACTGTAATATTATAAGCATCGTCGTGTTCGCCTTGAGTCAAAGAATGAGTCAAAAATCCAGTTTGCAAAGGGCTGGCCTTAACGTAAATATCGCTCATCGAAGATACAAAATCAATGGTTTCACCTAACGATTTTTGAAAATCTTGAGCGAAAGTCTGCGACTGAGCGGCGTCTAATCGAGTTTCTATTTGAAATTCCAACTGATGATCCACCATTGCCCCGTTTAAAATGATTAAATCTGTCGAAAGATTGTTGTCGCCTACTGTTTTACCAACATAATGATTAACTAAATGAAATTGATCCGATTGTTCTAAAGAGCTAGATAGATCGCCTAAGTAATTGAAAGTAATCTTCGGTAAATGCGCGTACCCATATTTCGCTCCATAAGCAATTCCAAAATTTTGAACTTGATTCAATTGATCGACTAAATTCAAATATGAACCTAAGATAGTTGTGGTTTTATGAAGCGACAAAGGATATTCGGCAGTAAACCAGCCCACAGTATTAGTCACATTAGTCCCAGGCAATTCGGCTCGCCCATGTGACTCAAATGCTAAATAATTGGTTTCACTGTTAGTAATTTTCGCTAAAGGCCACGCCAAAGCCGTGATTAAAACAGCGTTGACATCATTTCTATGCATCAATTTCGAGCTAATTTCTCGATCGAGCAATATAGTACATTTTTCAGCTCTACTCGAGCGTTTCATGGTTTGGAGCGACTCGTTATAAGTTAGCACCTTCTGATTAATTTGATCGAAATGTTCTAATTCGATTTGGCTCGCGTAAACAGAATAATCAACAACCGATTCAGCCCATTGTCGATAAGATGTCAGTTTAGCTGGTAATTCCACTGGTTGGCCTTGTCTCAATTGCTGATAAATTGTATTCAAATCGGAAACCAAAATCCGCCAAGACACTGCGTCGATAACTAGATGGTGGAAAGCAAAATGCAATAATGGCGGATCATTTTGGATCAAGGTGATGGAGTATAAGCTGGTTGCCAAATCAAAATGAGCTTGTACATCGTCCAAATATTCATGTAAATCCCATGCGGGCGAGTCAAAAGGATCGGTTGACTCTCGACGGTCGGCGCTGGATCCAAAATGATTAGGCGTATAAGCAGGGCTCAAACGATAAATGGTGGAATCTGGTGTAACCGGTGTCAAAATATTCAAGGCAATATTTTCTAAATAGGGCTGATATTGACCAATTGACTTGGGATAAATTGCTCGAAGAATATCATGTTGGTTGAATAAATGCAATAAAGATTGTTTAAGCAGTTCTAAATCCAAGTCAGCAGTAAGTTGAACCATAAAAGCTTGATTAAAATAATTTGAGTTAGGATAATTTAGCTCAAAAAAGTGCGACTGAATAGGAAGTTTCGGAATCTCACCGTTGAGTTCTCCGTTTTCTTGGACAATTTCAGTCCGATCTTCAAGTTTTACTAAATGAGACAACTCAACTATGGTTTTGGATTTGAAAATTTCCGCGGCTTTGAGGTGATAATTAAAATGACTGGTCAAATAATTGACTAATTGAATGGCTTTGATTGAATCTCCGCCTAAATAAAAGAAATCGTCATCAATCGAAACTTGCGCAACGCCCAAGACCGATTGAAAGGCAGTTTGTAAATTTTGCTCGACTTCAGTTCGCGGAGCTTGATAGACCTTTTGGACCAAACTAATAGAGGGAAGAGCTGAAATATTTATCTTACCGCTACTGGTTAAAGGAATTCGATCAATGCGCTGGAAGGACGTTGGAATCATATAGTCTGGTAAGTATTTCTTCAAGTGCTCGATCAGTTTTTGATGATCCAATTCGTCCAAATGCGCTTTAGCGTCAATACCCGTATTGATAACTGAGTCACTCTCGGAAGAGATGACGCCAATTGAACTGCCAGCACTGGTCATGCTGGCAGTTACCCTGGTCAACGCATCAGTGATGTCAGCAACATAATACGCCAATAAACGCTGATCTTGAGCAATCACCACAGCTTGTTGGATGGAAGGAAATTGCTCTAATACTTTAGAGATTTCGGACAGTTCGATCCGAAATCCGCGAATTTTAACTTGGTCGTCAATCCTAGACAAATATTGAAAATTTCCGTTAGCCAGACGCAAAGCCAAATCTCCAGTGCGATACATGGTCTCAAAACAAGAATCATCTCGGATGCGATCATAAAAAGGGTTAGGGATAAAACTTTGGCTGGTCAGTTCAGGGTTATTCAAATATCCTAAAGCCAACCCCAACCCTGAAACATATAATTCCCCCGCCGCGCCAGGAGGAACTGGTTGTAAATTTTCATCCAGTAAGTAAATTTGAGTATTAGCCAGAGGCTGGCCGATAATAGTAGCTAAATCTCCTGGGAGGTAAGTATGCGTAGTCGCGCAGATTGACACTTCCGTAGGACCATAACCGTTGACTAAACGCACTGCAGACTTTGTATAAAGGTCAATTACATTTTGGCTGGCGCTTTCTCCGGCCACAACCAACGTATTTAAAGCCAAGATGTCATTATGTTCCAATAAAGCAGGGGGTATGGTAGCCAAATAAATTGCTTGCTCGCGAATGTATTGACTCAATTTAACGTAGTCTAAGCGAATATCATCATCAATTACATGCAAAGTGTTTCCAGACAGTAAAGCGCAAAAAATTTCCGAAACTGAAGCATCAAAAACGTATTGAGCATATGCCAAAGCGCCTCGACCAGTCACGTTCACCAAGTTATAACGCTGGATTTGATCTAAAATCGTATTGACCACCCCCCAATGCCTGAGCATCACACCTTTAGGGGTGCCGGTCGTTCCAGAAGTATAAATTATGTAAGCCAAATCATCAACCCCAACTGATCTAAGCGGAGAATCTTTTGAACAAGAAGAAAGATCCAGTTGATCCAAATTATAAACTTTTGCAGCTATGAATTGAGAATTAGGCGTTGGTTGATTATCATTTTGATTGATCAACAATGGGTAATTGACTGCGCTGGAAGTTAGAATGCAAACTGGCTGAGTATCTTGCAAAATCCGCTCTAAACGTTTAGGAGGAACATCAATCGCCACTGGAACATAAGCAGCGTTGGTTTTGAATGCAGCCAGCATCGCAATAACCATATTTTCGTCGCGCGGTAAGAGCAAAACAATTTTATCATTAGGATGAATACGATGCAAGGAAGTTAAATAATTTGCAAGCTGATTAGCGCGTTCGTTTAATTCCACATAAGTAAAGCGAACCCCTTGGCAGACTAACGCGACAATATCAGGAGTTTTTTGGACTTGTTCTTCGAAAAGCTCAATTAAGTTTTTTTTTAGAATCGGTTGATATTCTGGAACTGGCGCAATCGGCAAATAAGGTTTTTTTATAAGTGCTGTAAAATTATCTACCCAGGACTTAATGGTAGTTTCTCGGTACCAAGCAGAATCATACTCAACTGTAATATAAAAATTATTCAAATCGTCATCAATCTCAACCGAAACAGGAAATTGAGGATAATTTTTATACTCTAAAATCGGTTGAATCGCTGCACCATGATCAATTAACGCGCCTCTAAATGTATAATTAATTTGCGGGATAAAACCTTTCGACTTGGTCATTTGAGCCAACGAATAAAAAGGATGATTCATTAGTCCAACCGCTGCGTCCTCTATAATGGAGCTATCAGTTGCATTTTCAGCAATAGAATCGGACTTAAGAGGGTTAGTGTTTTGATTAGAATCCGTAAAATGACTGTCAGCAGTGTTGAAAAAGTTCTTTGGCAATGCCAAAGGTAAAGTTTTAACAAACATACCCAAATGATTTAGCGTACGATTATCTCGGTTTTGAATGGAACTGGAAATTAGAAGATGATCTGAACCATCATAAGCCGTAAACAGTTTCAAGGACTCCAATAAAGCCTGCATAAAATAATTATTATAATTCCTAGCTTTTCCAACTGAAGCTTTAGGAAGCTTGATAAATTGACGTTGACTGTTATGATTTTGGAGCTGACGATCAGTGCGTAAAATCGAGGGCTGATCGACTGAACTTAATTGAAGATCGTAATAATCTTGGTCGTTTTCCCCTTCTTCAATCAAATGAGTAATAAATTCATCAGGAGCTGGAGGAAGAACTTGACCGTGCAAAACAGTTTCATAAGTTTGAGCGAAAATATCTACGCTTGCTCCATCAAAAACTAAATGCGAAAAATCCAAATAAATCGTATTTTGATATAGTGCCACCCGATAAAGCCGTTGACCCAGATCAAAAGCAATTGGAGCGTAAGGTTGATCTAAATTTTCAACTACCACTTCGGCGGAATCATGACGCACCAAATAAACTCCATCCTCTTGGGCTTTGACCGTTGCTTTCAAATAGTTGTGATAATTAATAGCCTGTCGAACAGCCTCCAGGGCCACTTCAGGCTGATCGCTTTGAATTGTAAAAGGTATGTTGTAAGCATTCGACTCAGGATGTTGTAATAAATCGAAATAAATTGACAATTGATTGTCTTTGAGTAAATATTGATCGAGTTTGGGATAAGTTTGGGTTTCAACTTTAGGTGACTGATCAATCAGAGCGGCGATATTCCTAATAGTCGGATCTTGAATCAAGTCGGTGATTTTTAGATCTTTATGAGTTTTTTCTAAAATTTGAGCCGATAAAGTCATAGCCGAGATCGAGTTCAGTCCAAAGTGTGTCAAATCTTCAGTAACTGATATATTAGGTTTTTGAATCAGTTCAGCTACAATACCTAAAACCTGTAATTCGCTCATAGTTTGAGGCAAAACCTGTTCATGTTTTTCTTCACCTAAATGTTCGACGTCTGCGGGCAAAATGGCATTTCGATCGAGTTTCCCGCGATCATTTAAAGGTACTTTATCGATTTTTTGAAATACAGCTGGAATCATGTAAGGCTTCAAATATTGCGCAGCTTCTTGTTTAATCGTCGGTTCATCGATACTGCTTTGATCGGTCACAATACCAGCGTAGATGGCTAAATCGTTAGCGATTCCAGTTTTATCTGAAATATCAAACGGCGCAACAACAGCATCTTTTACATAGTCAATATTTTTCAAGGCTTCTTCAATTTCAGTCGGTTCCACTCTTCGACCATGGACATTAAACATAAAATCTTTGCGCTGAACATATACTAAATCGCCATTTTGGTCAAAATAGCCCACATCTCCAGTTAAAAAAGCTCGTTCAAAACCCAAATCTTGCGAAAAGGGGTTGGATATAAATCTTTCGCGCGTCAACTCTGGATTTTTATAATACCCCGAAGCTACATTTCCAGCAATCAAAATTTCACCCATTACATCAGGCTCTGTGATTGATTGAAATTCATCATTAACTAAATAAATGCGATAATGCTCGAAAGTTCGACCAACTGGAGTCGAAGGATAGGCTCGGTCGACTTTGAAATACGTCGAAACCGCAGTGGTTTCGGTCGCAGCGTAACAATTATAAAGATCGGATCGATAAGCAACAATATTATCAGCTTTATCACTCGACATCAAAACAATTTTCATCAACCCATCGGCAAATTGCAAAAACATGCCCGCTAACTGCGGTGGCAAGAAACCGGCTTCAATGTTATGAGTTTTAATATAACCTAAAAGTGCCCCTGGGTCTGTAACCGTGGGTGGAATTAAAGTAGGCTTAGCGTAATACAAAGCCAAAAAAAGCATCAGTTGACCTGCGATAAAGGAAAAAGGAGCTATACACAA
Organism: Candidatus Servula neotermitis; assembly: GCA_031281695.1. Classification (GTDB taxonomy): domain Bacteria; phylum Actinomycetota; class Actinomycetes; order Actinomycetales; family Bifidobacteriaceae; genus Servula; species Servula neotermitis. The sequence continues at coordinate 10,851 of JAITFB010000061.1, read as the reverse complement.
TATGTTTTGATAATTTTGATAAATCAAATCGACGTCTTGGACTTCTAATAAAAGATTTTGGTGAGTCAAGACCACTCCTTTAGGATCTGATGTCGTTCCCGAAGTGTAAAGTACGCAGGCAATCGAAGTCGGATTCAACTCGGGACGATAAATTTTTGGCTCAATCGAACCAACTTGTTGAATGATATCCGCGTTAATCACTAACGAAGCATTGAGCTGTTTACGCACAAATTCGACTTTGTCAGCTGGCGCTTCTAAGTCATGATATGAATAAGCCTTTCCGAGTTTCCATATAGCCATTATGGCCGCGACCGCTTCAGCGCTCTTATCTAGCTGAATGGGAATAATTTGATCGGTAGCTAACAATTTCTTTTCTAAGTAGGTCGCGATTTTGTTAGACAATTCTTCAATTTGACCCATGCTAATCGGAGTTTCCCCAAAATAAAGAATAGGTCGCTCAGGATCGCGTTCAACATTATATATAAATTGCTCGAGAACCGTTCGACTGTTAGAACCGCTCATTAGACTCTGACCCATTTTTATTCGCTTGATTATAGCTTAGCTTAAAAATCGGCCTCAAGAAAACTTTCAAAAACAAATTAAATAGACATAAGTTGGTCAAATGAAACAGATTGAAGCTGAATATCGGAAACACTTTGACCACGCCTGAGCATCAAACATGCTGAAATCAAATGCTCTTTGAGCATAAAAGTCTGGATAGGATAACCGCTCACGCTGCATTCATTGAGAGGTATCGGAAACGACAATCCCTTACCCCAGAATTTGACCCAACTCTCTTTACTTGTCCAAACTTCCCAAAATTTCAACGGCTCTCGCCCAATCCAAGAAATTTCTCCACGCGTAAAAACTTGCGGCATAATCTCCCACGGCGGAGTCTTGGTAAATTTTTCAATATCCACGCCGCACATCTGCGAATCGATCAAAACGCAAGCCGATCCCGCTGTGTGACTAATATTAAAACAGACTCCTTCTAATTCAGGTTTTCCATATTGATTATACGAAAAGGATTCCGGCACATATCCTAAAGCAAAAGCTAATAATAAAAAACCAGTCACCGAAAGCCAAGTATCTTCCGAGAAATAATACTGTTGAGCTTGACGTTTTCGAAAATCGGGTAATTTATGAATCAAACTATTCAGATTGCTTTCAGTCAAATCTCTAGGCTGGAATTGATGATAAAAAATCATAGCCATATATGAAATTTTACCTAAAAATCGAGTCACAGATTATGTCAATTGTTCAAAAAATGATTAAACTAATAATTGGAATAAAATATGACAATGAAATTTTGGGTTACCATTGAAATCCCCCAAGGATCGAGAAACAAGTATGAATTCGACCATGCAAAACATCGCATGAAATTGGATCGACGACTTTTTACTTCGACATCTTACCCCAACGACTATGGGTTCATCGAAGAGACTTTAGGAGAAGATGGCGATCCTTTAGATGCGCTAGTGTTACTTGAGGAATCAACTTTTCCTGGTTGTCTAATTCTTTGCCGCGCAATTGCTATGTTAGATATGACTGACGAAGCTGGCGGCGATGATAAAATTATTTGTGTTCCTGCTGAAGATCCACGCTTTGACCACTACCAAAATTTAAGCGACATTCCTCAAAGTCACCGCAATGAAATAAAACACTTTTTTGAAGTATATAAAGAGTTAGAACCCGACAAAAATGTTCATGATACATTAACTTGGTTGGATCGCGATCCTGCTGAACGAGAAGTGGAAAACTCTAAGAAAAGATTTTGGGCCACCTAGCTAGCCAGCGCTTCCAATTTATAGTTATCAATTGATAATCAATAATTACATTAGATTTTGAGGACTGAGAATTATCATTTCAGGTAGATGATTTGATTCCGTAACAGTACTAAATCCAAAATATATGCGTTAACGCTATGACAGATAAAATCACCGATTGTGGACTGTTAACTATTAATTGCGAATTGAATTTACTTACGCCAAAACGACTTCGCATGAAGAATTCATAATAATATTGAAATTCTACTTGGCTTAACCAACTACCTTGTATAACCTAATAATATATGGCACTAAAACTCGGCAATCGTGACGCTGCAATCACCCAATTAAAAAAGGGGGCATTGGAGCTCTGTATTCTAGAAGTTCTCGCTCAGGGCGTTGATCGATACGGTTATGAATTAGTTAAACTGGTATCCCAAACCATCAGTGTTACTGAAGGAACTATCTATCCATTATTAAAAAGGCTGAAAGACAACGGCTTAATTGAAAGTCATTTAGAAGACTCAACCAGCGGAGGTCCAGCTCGAAAATATTACAAACTCACGCACGCTGGGATGGAAGAAAAAAAGTGCCAAGAAAATGATTGGCTTGATTTCCAGAAAGCCATGAACCACCTTATTCACAGCAATCAGAAAGGAGACAATAATGAATGCTAAAACCAAGTGGTTAAAACAATTTAGGGAGGCGTTGTTACTACTCGGTGCCTCCGAACCTCAAATTAAAGAAATTCTCAGCGAATTCGAAAGACACTTTCAGGAAGCAGATTCGAATTTAACTGAAGAACAAATCGCCAATAATCTCGGGCAACCATTCGAGATTGCGAAAGAATATATAGAAAATGATGTTGAGAAAAATAATTCCGAAACTAACAGTGAGATGTCAAAATTTGGCCTAATCGTTTTGGACGTATTTGTATTCTCATGGGTTATTCCTGTCACAGTCATTATCGTTTTAACGTTCTGGGCAGTGATCTTGGCTTTGACAGTCGGCGCAACGGTGTATATTATAATCAATTTAGTGTCCAGCGTAACCGGAGCAGGTTGGTTCTACAGCGCTTTCGAAGGGGTTGCTTACACTTTCGGAATTGTAGGAATGATATTTTTTGGCTTATTGTTGGTCTATCCCTTAATTAAATTTACCCAATTAGAAGCTCGTTTTCTCGTGGGTATTTTGAACTATCACAAACGAATTTTCGACAGTCCCAATCGGATCACTCCTCCAACCTTATCCCTGCCGTTTTTCAAAAAGCGTTGGCATATAATCAGTGGGGCTGGGTTAGCCTGCGCAATATCTTTAGCAGGCGTTTTCGTCGCGATAGATTATTTCAATCCACCAACTGTATCCGAAACTAAATTCGAATTTCCTGCCGAAGTCGAGAACATTAATGTCAATTCCCCAGGGTCAATCGAAATTGAAAAAACCGCGGGACAACCTTATATGACTTATCAAGGACGTAATATCCAGCGATATCAAGCGAATTATGCTTCGGATCAACGAACCCTCAATCTGACCAATCAAAATTTGGGAATCTTTAATTGGAATTTTATTTCGGGAATTTTTAGTTGGCTCGGTAATCATGAAACGGAGAACGTAAAACTATATTTACCTGAAAAACAATACCATCAAATCAAATTAAGCGCTGTAAATGACATTGACGGCAATATTTCAGGGGATAGCATGACCTTGGAAAATGTATCGGGCGATATGAAAGTGTCTGAAATCGACTCGCAAACGCTCGTATTGAGCACTGTCTCTGGGGAACTAAGCCTCAATGGAGCCACCTCGTCCATGAATCTACACCAGGTTTCAGGCAAATCGCAAATCAATTTAGAGAAACTTCAGCCTTCAACGAAGATCGATATTGACTACGTGTCAAGCGATATCACTCTCAAGTTACCCAAAGGCTCTGGGGTGAACGTTGATGCCGACTTAGTATCAGGCGATCTTAGTTATGACCTAAACGGTTTGAAAGGTCATGCTGAAAATGACTTTACGTACCCTGGGAATCCCGTTGTAGATATCAAAATTCAGGGCGTGAGCGGCGGCATCAATCTCCAAAATTAATATTGCGAAATACCCGATTGAGCCGCAAGAGTTCATTCAAATTTCAGCCGCCATCACTAGCTAACCAACTGGCGATGGCGGCTTGATTATAAATTCCAAAAATTACAGTGAATCTTTTGAACTAGTGACATTATTGATTACTCCAAATCTGAAGATACGATGAAAGTATTTTTACAGCACCCAGTACACCAAACAAAATTAATCGTAAAGCTAGACCGCTTAAGCATTCATTCGGATGACCAGAAGGAAGGAGAGGATCTAAACCAATCGCCTCATCTTGGCCTTTTAGTCACAATGACGTTCAATGCCATGAGACTTAAGCTAAATAATATAAATTTGACAAAAATTGACTATAATACCCTCCGCCAAATAAAACCGCGTGCGCTAAAATCGGAAATAGATTATGCAATTTAAATTGGTACTCTAAATCAGTTGGCAAATTGTCGTTGAAATACCCTTGCAAGATTTGGGTAAAGAAATTGACTCCAAACAAATCCAGCATCGCTAAATCTTCAAAAGGGTGGCCAGTTCGCGCAGCAGGGTCAATCATTATAGCCGCTTCCGCAGTCCAAAAAACATTGCCGCCCCATAGATCGCCATGGACAATTGCCGAATCAAAGAGTATCATTCCTTGAGATTGACACTTCGAGACCGCTCGATCAAACAGTTTCCGGTCTGCTGCATTGACCATAGTCCCGGCATATCCAAACAGGGGTTCCATTTTTGACTGAACAAAATAATCGAAAAAATTATCGGTTGGCCGCATTTGAAATATCAAGGGGCGTCGTTGAGGACCAAAAAACAACTGATTACGATACGGAGATTGACCGTATAATCGTGGAATTGCAGAGGGGGTATGACTATTATGCAAAATTTTGAGTCGTCGTCCAAATTCAAATGCATGATCTGGAGTCGGAGGACCTTCCTTCAAGAGTTCCAGCTCAATATGAGATTGGTCATAACAAATTGGACGAACAACTCGTGGGCCTCCAGGCACATTCAACCACTCTAGGCCCATATACTCACTAGCAAACAAACCTTCAGGAGCCAAATCCCACCGTTTTACGAAAGTTTTCGTCATGTTTACAGTTTAGGCAGACCTCAACTTGAGGAAAATAATTCTAAACTTGAAAACCATCAGAATAACTTAGTCAGTTTTTCTTAGGCAAAAACATATTACTCAAATCTGTGCCTTCTAACTCCAGCAATCTCACTTTAGTCATTATTCCGCCGCCATAACCAGTCAGACTTCCGTTGGCACCCACTACTCTGTGACATGGAATAACGATTGGGATCGGGTTATGCCCTACCGCTCCGCCAACCGCTTGAGCCGACATCCGAACTTTGCCGAATTTTTGCGCGACCGTTTTAGCAATTTCGCCGTAACTCATTACCTCGCCGTAAGGAATAGTTTGTAAAATCTGCCACACAGTTTGCTGAAATTCACTGCCGGTAAACAGCAACGGCAATTCAGAGGTTTTCGGTCGTTGTCTTGAAAAATAGCGATCCAGCCAATTTCGAGTCAAATCAAATACTGGCAAGCCATCTTGTAAGATCAGATCATTTTGTAAAATTGGACTAGGACGGGCAGAACGTTCAAACAGAATGCTCACTAAATTTTGTCCATCGCTAACTAAAGTTAGAGATCCAATCGGCGCAGTGTACGAAGTCTTATAATACATAACTATCCTCCTTTATCGATTTTATTATGAAAATTCACTGGCAGTCCAGCGAAACGTTTTTTCATGGTTTCAATCGCTTGAATATTATTGTCAATCAATACAAACTGTCGACCTAATTCAAAAGCGGCTTGCCCAGTAGTTCCAGAACCAGCAAAAAAATCTAAAACCAAATCATCGCTATCAGAACTAGCGTTAATAATTCGTTTGAGAATTTTCAAGGGTTTTTGAGTGGGGTATCCAGTTTTTTCTTGGCCGGTCGGCGAAACAATAGTACTCCACCAAGTGTCGGTCGGTAATTTTCCACGTTTAACTTGTTCGGCAGTCACTAAACCGGGTGCCATATAAGGTTCGCGATCCACTCTTTCAGAATTAAAATAATACTTCTGCAGATTTTTAACATAGACCAGTATATTGTCATGTTTGGTTGGCCAGCGTTTTTTGGACTTGGCACCGAAATCGTAAGCCCAAATAATTTCGTTCAAAAAATTTTCTCGCCCAAAAATTTTATCTAGTTCCACTTTAGCATAATGCACTTCTCGATAGTCTAAATGTAGATACAACGTTCCAGTTTCTTTTAACAACCGGTGGGCTTCAATCAATCTAGGCTTCAAAAACGCCCAAAAATCTGTAAAAGCATCATCATAACTAGATTGAGACAGAAACTCTGTTCGGTAAACTTTCCCACCAAACCCACTATGGTCGCCTTGCTCTGAACGCACAGTCTTGATGTTATTGCGAACTTGTTTCTTCCCGGTATTAAACGGTGGGTCAATATAAATCAACTGAACCAACTCGCTCGGCAATTGCTCCAACACCGACAAATTGTCAGCAAAATAAACATCTCGTATCACAGATATATTATTATATTAGCAAAGAACAAGTTGCGGCTAGCGATCAGACGTAAGAGAATATTTTGCTCTAACTCTTTATCCGTTTTTTGGCTTTATGCTCTATATCTTTCAAGTTCTCCAAATACTCCTTTTCTACGCTACTTAAAGTGTTCTGCTGAAATTTCTTATACTCCTGTATAGCTTTATCTTCAGCTTGTCGTTTAGAAATTTTTCCGGCATTTAATAATCTACCTTTGCCATAGCTCTCAACAAATTTGTCTAATTCATCAGCCCAGTCTTTCATAGTCATGGGAATATGTTCTTGAGCCTTAATTTCAGCCAAATCAAAAAACGCCGAGACTAAACGATTCAACCGGAAAATTTCGTCTTCATTCAAATAATTTTTGGCAACTGTCACTTCTGATTTAACTGGTAAATCTCCTTGAAATGTACTCAACCCCATGAAATCTTTAGTGCTATCTGCCCTTTCGAAAATCGTCTCCGCGGCCGTATGTAAATTAACAGCATAATGCAATTTATTTTGAACAGTCTTAAAGAACATTGACGTCGTCTCGGTTTTAGGGTCATAATCCACGCTGGTGGCGTATAAATCTAAAACTTGACGATACAACACTTTTTCGGATGAACGAATATCTCGAATTCGATCTAACAATTCTTTCCAGTATTTTCCACCACCCAGTTCTTTCAGGCGATAATCGTCCACCACAAAACCTTTGATAATGTATTCTTTTAGTCGGATTGTTGCCCATTGTCGGAAAGCGGTCGCTGTTTTACTGTTGATACGATAACCGAGCGAGATAATCATATCTAAATTGTAAAAGGGAATCTCTCTTGCAACTTCTCGCTCCCCCTCCATTCGAACCTGTCGGAAATTCCGACAGGTTGAAACTTCCTCTAATTCCTTATCCGCATATATGTGTTTGATGTGTTCAACGACATTCGTACGAGCGGTATTGTACAAAGATGCCATTTGTTGTTGACTTAACCATACAGTCTCATTTTCTAGCCTCGCCTCTATTTCCGGCAAGCCATTTCTTTGGTATATTACAATTTCACCTGTCAATTTACTCCTTTCTTTCATTTTACCTAGCATAGTTGTCACTATTTTTACTAATGGGGGGTAGCCCCGGCAATTTTTGTCGAAAAGCGAAAATTTCAATCAATATATTAATCATCTGATCTGATTAAGATAATGCCGAAAACCTATATAGAGAATCAATGTCGCACAGCAAATAAACATCGAAACTGATAACCTTTATTAGAGTATACAGGTAATGTCGAACGATATATTTCCTTCAGCTCAAAACCGTAACCGTACAATATTTTTACCCACGTATTATTTTGAAAATTTTTTAAATCGTTTACATCCAACAAAACCTGTTTATAAACCCCATCGGATAGCTGTTTTCGCACGTTTTCATTAAGTATATCACGAAAACTATTGTCATGAATCAATTGAGCGTAATGCAAGTTGGTAGGATAAACATAAGCCGTTGATGGCTCAATGCAACCATAATATGAAATATGGTTCGCAGTCTCATAATCAGTTAACATCAAGGTGGACTCTTTTTCAAATTGATTTGACAAATAACAATAGTGATACGCGGGCGTGATATTGGATGATTGGACGGTGAAACTTTGGTCAACTGAAATATTGTTTTCGATAGGTTGGTCAAATCGAACGGTGACTAAGCTCGTATTGTGGTCATAAATATTAGCAAGGCAACTAAAACAAAATCCTAACGATAATACAACAAACAACCTCCGCCGAAAACGAACAGATCGAAAATATTGCTTATAAAAACTGCCGCTAGAAATGAAAACCCAAACCAACTGATAAATGAAAGTGAGAGATGTGGCTCCTGGCCAATAAAAACTACAAACGATCCCAGTAAACAAATAAGATGCGACAGACAAAAGTTTAATTTTATAATCAATTGATCTGGACATAGCAAAACCTATTGAAGAGACTAGTACAGCTCCGGACACTAGAACTGCTAATGAATAATTTTCTTGAACAAAAAAATATAAGGTAATCGTCTTAATAAACCTTTTTAAATCAAAACCGATACCCGAATTCTGAAAAAATGCTAAACCGTAATGTTGCAACATAGAGCACAAATTACCGGAGAAAATCAGAGGCACAAAGATAATTAGCGTCACTCCGGTAAAACTTGCACAGATCTGGATCATTCGTCGAAATAATATGCTATTTCCGGTTCGCAAGTTCCTCATAGCGCAATAACCCCAATAAACGAAAGGCACTAATACTCCAATCACCAAGCTGAATTTTATCCAAAAGAATATTGACAATAGCGCCCCTATCCCTAAAGAAACCTTACGTGACATTATTTTCCCACTTTGATAAAATTTGAAAAAGTAATACCACGGTATGATATACAAAGGCAATATCAAGCGTTCTACCGACAAAGCGGATCCACCTAAACCAAAAACAGACATAAAACTTATACATGCCACACTGAGGACCAAAGCAGTAAAATTCGAATAAAACAACAAACAAAGTTTCTTGATGTACCAAGCACCTATGAACCAAAACACACAAACTAAAAACAATACACTTACGTAATTATTCAATCCCATTATTTCTAATAACGCAAATAACTCAAATAAAGCTGGACCTTTAGTATCAATAACCTCCGCATAAGGGCGAACCCCTTCGAACCAATGCGTGCCCATATTCATGTATAATGCCAAATCTCCACTATACGGCTCAATCCACAGAGGACTAAACTGCAAAGATACTATTTGGCACACAACCACACATATAAATAAGATTCCGCCTGCTAAAAAATCTTCTACGCGAGGAAGCGGAATTCTATTTATAAACTTTCGTAAACCTGACTCTTTGCTGCACGACACTGATTCAAGATTCACGCTGGTGGTAATTCAAATAAAACAGCGAAGCTTCGATCTGGAGCGGCGAAACTTGAATTGAATATTTCAACCATTTCATAGCCTAAATTTTTCAAGAATTTAAAATTGAGGTCTTCTTCGACATTAGAAATATCAGATAAATATATCATTACATATCTATACTTGTTTTCGAGAACGTTTTTCCGAGTAGAATTGTCCAATGTTTCCTTCAGCGATTCGTCCTGATGAGCCCAGGCATAAAACACATTGGTTCCTAGCACATAAGCATCTCGGTTTTCACAACAATAATATGCTATTTGATTGCTGGCGACAAAATTACCCCAAGAGTAAAAATCGCTTGAAAAATAATGTTTGGATAAGTTGCAATAATAATAACCTATTGTGGTGTTAGCAAATGTCACTTCATAATCTCCAACTTTATCAGTATGTATTTCGATAGATTTATCTGCTCGCACAGCATAATTAAGGGTAATTCGATTATACGTATGGAGCACGAACATCAAGTTTACTAGAAAAAATGTCAAAATACCTATCATTTGAGTCACGCGTTTCATCGACAACCAGTAACTCACATCTGCCAATCCGAAAATTACAAAGTATATAATTTGAAATTGAAAGGTTAGAGTCGTAGCACCGTATGTGTAAAAATTACAAAGCAAAGCACTCAAAAAATAAGATACTACCACCATCGTTTTAATCTGAAATGAGATACGTTTTGATACAATTAGCAATACAAAACATAACCAGCAAAATAACCAAATAATTGGTGCGAAAGAATGTCCGCTCCCCGGAAGGTTGTAAATAGAAGTTGTCCAAACCAATTGTCGCCAAGAAAAACCTAAAGAATGATTGCTTGCAACCCCGCCTAAATACACATTCAACATTCCTACAAAATTTCTCGACAGTAACAAAGGGGTCCAAACTAATAAACTTCCGACTATGAACGAAATTATTACTTGAATCAACCTTAAAGTTATGCAGTGTTTTGTTTCAGCAATTTTACGGTTCAATATCAACATCCACCACGCAAATGGAATTAATAACGGAATAATTAGACTAATCTTCGCCCAAAACAATATACAGAGAATTCCGCCGATAGCTACCGCGTTCCATCCTGAAATGGGGTAATTGGATATAAAGGATTCAATCAGATAGTATGCTGGCAGCGCAAACAACGGCAGTAAAAACACTTCTGTGCATAAACTAGCCTGACCAGTAAAGATGTTGAACATGACCGCTAAAGCTAAAACTGAGATGACAAGGGCTACAACTTTCGCATACCACAAACAACACATTTTATAAATGTAGACCGCGCTTAAAGAATTAATCAGAAAACACAGCACAAAAACCCCTAAGTAATGATCCCATTTCGCCCATGCCAAAAAAGCAAAGATCTCGAACAAAGCAGGCCCCTTAGCGTCCAACACATCGACATACGGTATAATCCCCTTAATCCAGCCTCTACCTACATTAATATACATTGTCAAATCTGGATTAAACGGTTCATGGTATAGAGGACTAAATTGATAAGCCACAGTTTGAAAGGCTAAAACGCTCAAGAATAATATGCCA
>JAITFB010000047.1 GCA_031281695.1 Candidatus Servula neotermitis | reverse complement strand
CATCGAATAGCCAGCTATTTCAACGCTGGAACTAAATTGCATCCTCGCACTATCGCTATGAAAGAACAAGCTGTGGAAGTTCGATGGACTGTGACTAATTCCGAATTGGAAGCACTCAATTTAGAATGGACCTGGATTAAAGAATTCAGTCCTCGTTTCAATGTGGCCTTCAACGAAGATGACAAAAGTTATCTCTTTTTATCAGTTTCAGTCCAAGACCAAATCCCCAGAGTATTTTTTACCCGTCAAAAACATGCTAAAAACTTGAAAAACTTCGGACCTTTCCCCAAAGGTTGGGCCATCAAACAAAGTTTAGACCAGCTTTTACACGTTTTTCCAGTCCGGACTTGTACAATTGGGGTTTTTCGCCAAGCCATAAGACTCAATCGCCCATGTTTGCTTTACGATATTGGCAAATGTTCGGCGCCTTGCGTCGGCAAAATTTCCATCGAAGATCACCGCGGACTCCTAAAACAACTGATGCGATTTTATTCTGGCGCTAATTTAGAGTTAATTAAAGACTTAAAGGCTCAGATGTTGAAGCTATCCAAAGCCGAACGTTTTGAACAAGCTTCAAAAATTCGCGACCAAATTCAAACCCTCGAAATTGTAATTGACAAAAACGCTGTAGTATTGGACGAAAGTTTCAATGCTGATGTAATTGGAATTTATCGCTCAGATATTGAAGCCGGCGCTCAAATATTTCTAGTTCGAGAAGGTCGAATCCGTGGAGAAAATTCGTTTGTCGTAGATATCAACTCTGATTTAGTTGGTCCTGAGTTAGTCCAACAAGTATTGTTGCAATTTTACGAAAACTATCCGGACTTAATTCCTGCGAGACGGATTTATTTGTCTGAAGCCATCGCTGAACCTCAAGCTGTTTTAGAGCTTTTAGAAGGTGAATTAAAAATCCGACCCAAATTTGAATACCCTCAGCGCGGACTCAAAAAAGAAATTGTTCAACGCGCCATCAGTAACGCCCAAATGATTTTACGAACCCACCAAATGAAACGTGCTACCAACTTAGAAGCTCGAACCCGCGCACTTCAAGAATTACAAGAAGTCTTAAATTTACCAACCGCACCTTTACGCATCGAAGGTTACGATATTTCCACCACTTTGCAAACCAATCAAGTCGGCTCGATGGTGGTTTTTGAAGACGGCGTACCCAAAAAGAAATTTTACCGCAAATTCAATGTCGATACTTCAGACGATACTTCCGCCATTCACGAGGTAATTTCTCGGCGCTTCAACACTCCCCCCGAACGCAGTACTAAATTCGCTTACGATACAAATATGATTCTAATCGACGGTGGATTACCCCAAGTCAATGCAGCCGCTGCTGCTTTAGCTGAAACTAATCATCTTGAAGTCACAGTAATTGGACTGGCTAAAAAATTGGAAGAAGTTTGGTTACCTCACGCCGAATATCCAATCATTTTAGCTCGAGGTTCCGCTGCACTTTATTTACTCCAGCAAATCCGCGACGAAAGTCATCGCTTCGCCATAACTGGACACCGCAAACGTCGAGCTCAACATTTTACTAAATCCGCTCTCGACGCCATCCCTGGAATTGGTCCAAAAACCCGCAGAAAACTACTTTCCAAATACCATTCTTTGGCTCGAATTCAACAAACACCAGTTTCAGAACTCGCAAAAATCTCAGGCATTAGCGCAGCCTTAGCCCAAAAGATTTTAGATTATTTGGCCCGGTTGCCTAAGAGCGAGAAACAACGCGCTGACAACTAGTCTCATTTCGACTTGACGGCAAAACATTTCAGTCCACACTACGAAACCATTTAGACCCCATTATTTATATCCTAAACCTAAACTAATCTAATTGAAAAATATCTCGAGTAAACACTTTGGCTTTCACGTCGGTTAGCTCAGTGTCCCAGCGATTAGCGACAATTACAGTTGAATCCTGTTTGAACTGCTCTAAATCTGGCTCAAAATGTAAATCATGTAATTCAGCTGGAAGAGCAGATGTTGCTGGACATTTAGGATTGTCATTTCTTGAACTGTCGGCAACACCGGTTAAAGTAGGCTCGTAAATCATAACTCTCTTTCCGGCAGCCAATAATCTACGAATTACCCCCAAAATAGAACTTTGGCGAAAATTGTCCGAATCTTTTTTCATAGCCAGTCGATAAATTCCAATAACGGCCTCTGGCTGATCTGCTACGTTTTGTAAAATCTCATGCGCTATAAAATCTTTACGAATACGATTAGCGTCGATAATTCCACTGATCAGCGCGTGGGGAACCTTTTTAAAATTGGCCCGCAACTGTTTAGTATCCTTGGGCAAACAATAGCCACCGTAACCAAAGCTGGGGTTATTATAGCCTTCTCCAATCCGCGGGTCCAACGTCACCCCTTTGATAATGCTTTTAGTGTCCAAACCCTCATGCAAAGCGTAACTGTCCAATTCGTTGAAAAACCCCACTCGCATGGCTAAATAAGTGTTGGCAAATAATTTCGTAGCCTCAGCTTCTTTGGAATCCATCAATTCTACCACTGCCGAAGTGAGTGTCGCAGTTTGATATAGCTGTGCCACACTTTGTCCGAAGTCACCAGTATCGCCCACGATGATTCGGCTAGGATGTAAATTATCGTAGAGTGCAGTTCCCTCGCGCAAGAATTCGGGCATAAAGATAATGCGTGCCTGCGGATACTGTTGACGCATTCGATCAGTATAACCAACAGGTATAGTGGATTTGATTACCACTGAAAATTGATGATTGGTGTCAGTTGGGGCATCTGCAGTAGCAGCAGTGGTGTGGGTGATAGCAGTGGCAGCAGTTGCAGCTGTGGAGATGCCAGTGTTGTTGTTGGCGGTGGTGGTGGTGGTAGCAGCTGTGGTGGTGGCAGCTATGGAGATGCCAGTAGGAGCGGTAGTAGTGGTGGTGGGAGCAGTGAGGGGAGCAGAATCCGAACTGTGGCGATTATTTGCATTGTTACAGGTGTTGGTCGCGCTGGTATTGGTCGCGCTGGTAGACCAAACTTGCAATTGCTCCAGCACTGTTTGAATGGAAGAGGTGTCGAAAGAATCAGTTTGATCGTCGTAGTCGGTGGGAGTGGCGAT
>JAITFB010000017.1 GCA_031281695.1 Candidatus Servula neotermitis | reverse complement strand
CCCAAAAGGGTTAGGCCACCGGCTTCGGGTGTTACCAACTTTCATGACTTGACGGGCGGTGTGTACAAGACCCGGGAACGTATTCACCGTGGCGTTGCTGATCCACGATTACTAGCAATTCCACCTTCATGGGGTCGAGTTGCAGACCCCAATCTGAACTGAGACTGGCTTTTTGAGATTCGCTCCAGCTTGCGCTCTTGCAGCTCTTTGTACCAGCCATTGTAGCATGCGTGAAGCCCAGCACGTAAGGGGCATGATGATTTGACGTCATCCCCTCCTTCCTCCGAGTTGACCCCGGCGGTCTCCTATGAGTCCTCAGCCGAACTGCTAGTAACATAGGACAAGGGTTGCGCTCGTTGAGGGACTTAACCCAACATCTCACGACACGAGCTGACGACAACCATGCACCACCTGTATAGCAGTCCCGAAGGAGGGAAACCATCTCTGGAATCTTTCCGCTATATGTCAAGCGCTGGTAAGGTTCTTCGCGTTGCATCGAATTAATCCGCATGCTCCACTGCTTGTGCGGGTCCCCGTCAATTTCTTTGAGTTTTAGCCTTGCGGCCGTACTCCCCAGGCGGGGAACTTAATGCGTTTGCTACGGCACTGAAAACGTACAAAATTTCCAGCACCTAGTTCCCAACGTTTACGGCGTGGACTACCAGGGTATCTAAGCCTGTTTGCTCCCCACGCTTTCCCTCCTCAGCGTCAGTTTTGGCCCAGAGATCTGCCTTCGCCATTGGTGTTCTTCCTGATATCTACACATTCCACCGTTACACCAGGAATTCCAATCTCCTCTACCATACTCTAGCCTAGCCGTACCCGATGCAAGCTACAGGTTGAGCCTATAGTTTTCACATCAGACGTGCCAAACCACCTACGAGGTCTTTACGCCCAATAATTCCGGACAACGCTTGCACCCTACGTATTACCGCGGCTGCTGGCACGTAGTTAGCCGGTGCTTATTCATTAGCTGTTCACTTACGCTTACTGGCTAATAAAAGAAGTTTACAATCCGAAGACCTTCCTCCTTCACGCGGCGTCGCTGCATCAGAGTTTCCTCCATTGTGCAAAATTCCCCACTGCTGCCTCCCGTAGGAGTCTGGGCCGTATCTCAGTCCCAATGTGGCCGATCACCCTCTCAGGCCGGCTAACCGTCATAGCCTTGGTAGGCCGTTACCCTACCAACTAGCTGATAGCCCGCGAGCCCATCCCTTGGCGATAAATCTTTCCAACTTAGATCATGCGATCCAAGCAGTGTATTTGGTATTACCGTCGGTTTCCCGACGCTATCCCATACCTAGGGGCAGGTTGCTCACGTGTTACTCACCCGTTCGCCACTTTATACACCATCCGAAGATGGTCTTAATCGTTCGACTTGCATGTGTTAAGCACGCCGCCAGCGTTCGTCCTGAGCCAGAATCAAACTCTCCAATAAAATATGAAATTGACACAATAAGCTTCATCGAACTGTGTTGCGAAGCAATCGCTGTAACAGAGTACAGCTTCATGTTCCGCGCCTTGTTATACTCGCTTCTTCCACCAATTTCAAGAGGTCTTTTGTTATACAAGATTAATTGCAAAACAAAAGGTTTGAGTTATCTAACTCGATTTTGAATAGACGGGGTTCGCCTATTCGAACATTTGTCTTGTTTGCGTACACTATTAAGTTCTCAAAATACCATTGCTCTAAAATTTCAGTTGATAAATATTTCAGCAACAAAATTTAATGCAACTATTAAATTCTAACTGCTTAAGTTGTCAAAAACAAATTTTTTTTACAGTTTTCGCAAAAAAATGTTAAAAACATTGAAAATTCAGGGTATTTCACCAATACTAGAACGTGAATATACCACACCGTAAAAAAAATCGACCTCGTTGAATTAACCTTAGGTGCAAATCTCGAACAAAATCTACTACTATAAGAAGTATGATTAAAATTAATCATCGTATCACAATAATCCATGGAATAAATTCGGAAGAATTAAGAAATAATTCAGATGCTATTTCCGATGGTTTTTTCCAAGGAGAACAAATCAGCGAAATGCTTAGTTCCCCTGACATCCGCGACCGAATAATTGGAGAATTATCCAATTTAGCGAAAGTTACCCTCCGGGTAATAGACGGAACCATAAATATTACGGCTATAAAAGACCGTACGAGTTACAAAGGTCTGCAAAGTCTTCGAGCTTTGATCCCCAAACCAAATTTGAGCTCAAACCATCTTCGACAAAGTTACCTCAGTGTAACGGTGTCCTCGTTTGGGACATTCAATTCCGTAATTCAATATGTGAATGTCCAAAAGCAAGAGCTGGTAGTTCTGACTTTAGTGACTAACTACCGAATGGGGCAAATGCTCATAGAGAGGGTCGAAATTTCGTAACATCTATTTACTCTAAAGTTTACAAGTTTGGGTTATGAGCAGGTGGAAGAACGCATAAATTCTTCCAGTCCTCACGCGCGGGGCAGTGATTGAATGTCAAAAACAAATATTTTTTACAGTTTTCGCAAAAAAATGTTGCAAAACTTTCAAAAGGGAAGTTTTTGTATCCTCAAACCACCTATCACCAGTTGATTACACAACCATTTTCTTTGCTCCAAGAATCACATTTGTACATCACATTTTCGGACAAATTTGAGTCTATGACAGTATCTTTTTCAATAAAAAGTATGCGTACTCGAGAAATATCGCCGCCTCCCCAAGCAGTATCAACACCAGGAGGGTAAATTATCAAGGCGCTATAATTCCCCATGAAACGAGTTGCTCCGATGAATTGTGGAGTGAGTATCAACACAATGCCGTTTCCTCCAGAATTGATCAATGATGCTTTACTCGAAACTCCTGCCACCGGAATTCCACGGACTTTTACATAGTTTGGACCACTATAACTCCCGAAAGCGAGCACAAAATCATCTTCGCCGTGATCGACTGAACAGTTACCACGTAATTGGGTGTAATAACCGAAAGGATAACTTGTCCCGTCATATGGTAGCTCCGGATCTAAATTTACTCTGTTTCTACGATCATAATACCCCAAAATGCTTGAGCAATCGCCACTCATAATCTGAGAATATAACGAATCCAATCCAACATCGTGCACAATATTGGTATTCACTTCAATCTTCTCGAGAAGATTGAATATCTGCGAGAGAGAAAAAGTATTCTCGAGTTTATAGAGAAATTCTGCCATCGAGCCACGTGTGACAAAATCAGTCGGTCGATAAACATACCCGTTTTTTGATTTCCACCCCGATATGTTTCTTTGGTCAGGAGTAAACACAGTACCGAATTCTACCCCTGCTGTAATACGCTGATTGTAAAGCCAAATGATTGCTTTCATCCGATTTTCTGACAATCCCGCAATTCTTGTTTTTTTCTTCGAATCAGAATACTTCACTAAAATAGAATCTCTGCTCACATCTATAAAACTCGAAATAGAATATTTCTCATTCGTTGAACCAACAAATTTCTGCAAAAACTCAGCCATCGCACCTCGGGTCACCGGATCATCAGGATTAAACTTGTCGTTTATATCTTTCACGGTAATAGCTGTGTCGATCAACCAATTAATGGCAATGATTCTGGCTTTGGTTAGTCCTTTGGTGGAATCTTTCGAATTAAGAGTATCGTTGGTGTAGGTGGGAGATTTCGCCAGTTTATATAAAAATTCTGCCATCGCTCCACGGGTAACCACATCTTGTGGGTGAAAAGTGGGGTTGCCATCTTTATCGGTTTCTTTTCCTGTGGTGATACCTTTTTCAACCAACCATGCAATTGCATCGGCTCGGGCTTCGCTCACAGTAGGAACTGAAGTAGATTTTTTATCGCCCTTATAGGTTACGTTAAACTTTTTAACTTTACTGGTTCCGACCTTTACGTCAGAAAAAACTACATCCGCTGAATTCGCGGGGTTATTACTTAGAAGCCCCCCCCCAATCGGGTGATGATGTTAGGCTAATCGCAACAGCCATTCCAGCTGCTAAAACTTTATTGACAAGTTTGGATTTCATATTTTAATCTTATAGAGCAAATTTTAAATAAGGTAATTGTAAATTTCATATTAGGGGTGGTTGCACCTCATTCCGCCAAGATTTGTAATTTCCGAGCGACATTCGCTAGACCCTGATCCAGTGTTCTAATTTTGCAATGACTTTCAACCGCTGAACATAACAGGCATGCGTCAATCCAGCCGATGCCGGAACTAATCAAACGATTATGCTGAACAAATTCCAAAATTTTCTCTACTGGATCAGCCTTCAAAACGTATAAATCAGAAAAAAGTTTAGAATAATCTATGGACATGCCACCAATAAAAAGTTCTGCGATCACCAGTTCGTGCAAGACTACATCTGAAAAATTAGATTCTTTTCGCTTTTTGAATATATCGATCCAGATTGAAGTGTCATACAAAATCATAACGCCTTCTTGGAGCTAATTTAATTTCTGAATCAAAACCAGATTGGGCGAACTCATTCATAAGCTTTATATGCTTACTTAGAGCCGACTCGTTATTACGATCAGTAAAAGTGAAAGGGAGAGTTTTGTCTTTGGCCATTTTATGGACAAACATTCGCAAAGTATCGGAAAGCTCCAAACCCATAGCCTGAGCAACTTCAGTGGCCTCTCGCTTGATTTTTTCATCAGCTCTAAAAGCAATTTGTGTTGTTGGCATTTGATACCACCTTTCTCATTTGTTATCAGTTTACTGCATAGTCGATTACTGAGTTAAATTTATCTCTTGGGAAGCCTCCCGCCACAATTCAAACAATCTTCAAAACCGTTAAAAATGACCGAACAATTCCGAATGCGATCCTACTTGAATAAGGGTTAGCACCAACTGGCCTTTTTCGAGCAAATACACTAACAATAAATCATTTTTAATATGTAATTCTCTAACAGGGCGTTTTGCCCCAACAAAGCATGGTCAGACCAACTCGAATCTAAGAGATCGCCGTTGGCCAAAATATTAATAACCTTTTCAATTTTTTGTTCGGTATTTTTATCAATTACGTGTGAACGTTTCAGCGCCTTAAATTGCTTAACGAACTTAGACGTTCGACGTATCGTCAACATCAACTATTCAAATCCAACATCAATTCGGAAACGTTCGTAAAACTAGGCGAGTCCGATTCCCCATCTGCAATGTCGTAGGCTTCCCGAATAGCCTCTTGCAACTTGGGATTAGGAACGCTTGCAATTACCTCAAAAGGAAGTTTACCGTAATTCAATACCTGATGATAAAACAAATTGGTTGCCGCAGAAACTGTCAGCCCCATGGATGAAAACAATTTTTCGACATTTGACTTAGTATTGTCATCAATTCGAACACTTATAGTAGACAATTTTTACCCTTCTTATTAATTCTTAATACATAGTCCTACAAATTATAAAACTTTTAATTCCAACTTTGATCTGACTTCCGACGCCCAAAAGCAAGAAGTGATCGTTCTGACTTTAATGACTAACTAACGATATGGAGCAAATGATCATAGCGAGGGCGGGAATTTCATAAAACAAATATACTAGTGAATTATTATGGTTTGATTGAAACGGACAAGAGCCCCTAAATTGTACTTGAACTAGGACACCTAGCAGTTTACAAAAAGTAAACTGCTATTATACGAAAGGAGTCCTATAGTTTTATCTTACAGGCGTTTGATAATTGCTGAAAGAAAACTGACCGATTAGTACTGGAATAAAGTTAAACTGTCAAAGCGAAAAATTGCCTTACTCCTGAATGTGGCCCCAATAATCAGCTTGGAGTTAAAGAGGAATTCCAACCGAAGTGCAATAAGCCCATGCGACAATGCTGACCGTTTACAAATTGTTCAATTGTTCGCCAATAAAAGATTGTACTGAGCAAAATCCTCTCAAACTCATTGAGCCGAAAGACAAAAAACTCAGGCCAAAGCGTCATATTAATATGTTAAACTGACTTTGAAAGGATTCAACATGACGAATGTATTAGAAGCAATTAAAAATCGTTATACTTGCCGTAAATATACTGACCAAAAATTGACTGACGATCAGATTAAAAAGTTGGTGGATGCTGCTTTACAAGCTCCGACTGCAATGAACGCACAAGCTTTTCAACTGATTGCTGTTACAAATCCTGAAGTTTTGGCGAAATTAGAAACATCAGGTTATGCAGTTTTACCAGCTGAGGTTAAACAAAGGATGGATCAACGCGGAGGTACGCTTTTGTATAACGCTCCAGCAATTTTTTATATCATGGTCGATCGAAAAACTCATCCGGTTTTTGCTGATTTGGATGCTGGAATTATTGTAGAAAATTTAGCTTTGGCCGCCCAAAGCTTAGGATTAGGTTCGACTATTTTTGGGATGGGACGCTTCCCTTTGCAAAGTTCCGAAGCCCAAGCTCTTATTAAAGAGTTGCAAATCAAAGACGGTTTTGAATTCAGCATTTCGTGTCTAGTCGGATATTCGGCATTGCCGCCTACTCCTCATGCCGTAGATTACGCCAAAGTAACTTACATCAGCTAACCCGTTATTTTGGTACGCAAAAATCAACTATTCGCGATCGACAATCAACGCTCTGGGATGTTTTTGAAACTGGGGTTGTACTCTTAGGTTGAGGTTCTTAGCAAATTTTCTCGGCGATCAATTTTTGAACTCATAACTTCTTGTTCTAAAATTCCTAATTAGTCGTAACGAACTAATGATAGTCAATCATTAAATTGCTGTCAACTCCCATTGGACTCTGAAATGTTTCGGCTAAGCTAGTAAAAATGCCCGAAATTCTGCGCTCCGACGATGAGATAATTGCGGAGTTTGGAAGTTATGAGTATGACTGGAAGGATCCAGATCGAGGCAAAGATGCAGCCAAAGGTTTAAGCAAGCAAGTGGTGGAGCAAATTAGCCAAACCAAAAACGAACCTAAATATATGTTGGACCTCAGGCTCCAAGCTTATGAGGTATTTCGAAAAATCTCGATGCCCAAATGGGGGTTGAACCTATCCGACTTTGATTTTGACGAATACAAATATTATGTGAAGCCAACTGAAACTCAAGTCAATCATTGGGAAGATTTACCTGAGGACATCCGTCAAACGTATGATCGTTTGGGACTGCCTGAAGTCGAAAAGAAAATGTTAGTATCGGGCATGGCCGCGCAATATGAGTCTGAAGTGGTCTATCAAAATATGCAAAAAGAGTGGGCGGATCAAGGAGTGATATTTACCGATATGGACACAGCCGTCAAAGAATATCCCGAAATTATTCAAGAGTATTTCGGCGCAATAGTCCCTATGGATGATAACAAATTCGCTGCATTAAATACTGCGTGTTGGTCCGGCGGAAGTTTTGTTTATGTACCGAAGAATACTCACGTGAAAATCCCGCTTCAAGCCTACTTTCGCATCAATACTCAAAATTTAGGGCAATTTGAACGCACACTAATTATTGCTGACGAAGGTGCATCTGTACATTATATCGAAGGTTGTACCGCTCCGGTTTATTCTACTGATTCTTTGCATTCGGGGGTGATCGAAATCTTAGTGAAAGATCACGCGCAAGTTCGTTATACGACCATTCAAAATTGGTCAACCAATGTTTATAATTTGGTAACTCAAAGGGC
The DNA here is from genome assembly GCA_031281695.1 of Candidatus Servula neotermitis. GTDB lineage: Bacteria > Actinomycetota > Actinomycetes > Actinomycetales > Bifidobacteriaceae > Servula > Servula neotermitis. The sequence continues at coordinate 24,492 of JAITFB010000017.1, read as the reverse complement.
TAAAGTTCTGGCTGGAGGTTCTATGGCTTGGGTTGACGGTAACATAGGATCTAAAGCTACGATGAAGTATCCTGCTTGTATCCTAGCTGGCGAACATGCGCGAGGCGAAGTTTTATCAATTGCGTTTGCTTCCGACGATCAGATTTTAGATGCTGGAGCCCGAATCATTCATCAAGCACCTCATACTTCGAGTCAAATTGTTTCCAAATCTGTTAGCCGTCACGGCGGACGTTGTTCGTATCGTGGATTGGTTAGAATTGAGCCGGAAGCTAAAGGAACCAAGTCTAATGTAATTTGCGATGCGCTTTTAATCGATCAATTTTCGCGGAGCGATACGTATCCGGAAAATGATATTCGTTGCGATGAAGTTTCAATGGGCCACGAAGCCACGATTTCTAAAATTGATGCGGACAAATTATTCTATTTGATGTCACGCGGAATTGAAGAGAAAGAAGCAATGGCTATGATTGTTCGAGGATTCATTGAACCTGTCGCCAAATTCTTGCCGATGGAATATGCTTTGGAATTGAATCGGCTGATTGAGTTACAAATGGAAAAAAGTGTGGGGTAAAAGATGACCAATTCTTTTCTTTCAGGACCAGCAGCCGCGCAAACTTTACCAATAGTTGTAACATCACCATCATTATTGGATGACGAAACTAAGAAGTTTCAATTGGAGCCTGGCGTTCAAAAAATTCATTTAACCCAGCCCGAGAAAGTATTATTCTATTTGGGAATTATCAATTCTAAAGCTTTTAACGCTGTAACCACCAGCAACTCTGGCGTCTCCAGCAAGACCAGCGGCACTTCAGCTACGGCCATTAGTGACACTCATCCAGCACCGCTGGTAACGGAATATAAAATTGAAATTCATTTAGATCATCCAGATATTGATTTACAATTGCTCGGAGTATATTTGCTCAAAGATCGCGACCATGCGCGAATTGAGACTACTGTAATCCACAACGCGCCTTCTTGTAAGTCGCGCATCAGCGTAAAAGGCGCGTTAGAGGGGTCATCCTCGCAGTTTTATTGGTCAGGCGATGTTTTTATCGGCGAACGCGCGATTGGAACTGACACTTATGAAGAGAATCGAAATTTGTTGTTAAACTTGGGTCCTAAAGTGACCTCGATTCCAAACTTGGAAATTTTGACTGGTGATATTATCGCAGCTGGACACGCTTCAGCTACGGGACAGTTGAACGAAGAGCACATATTTTATTTAATGTCCCGCGGGTTGGACTATCAAAGTGTTCGGAAAATGGTGATTAGTGGCTTTTTGAACGACCAGGTCGAAGCTATTGGAAGCCCAGCAATCACTGACAAATTTAAGGAGACAATTTATGAGTAAATTAGAAATCAAAGACTTAGAAGTTGAAGTCGAAAAACCTGATGCAAGTAGAATTCGGATTTTGAAAGGCGTGACTCTGACTGTAAATAGTGGCGAAGTCCATACAGTAATGGGTCCAAACGGGAGCGGCAAATCGACTTTAGCTTATACAATTGCTGGACACCCAGCTTATTATGTTACTGGCGGAGAAATCATTATGGATGGTCAACCAATTCAGGAACTCAAAGCTGACCAAAGAGCGCGAGCTGGACTATTTTTGGCAATGCAATATCCAGTCGAAATTCCTGGCGTAAGCGTTTCGAATTTTTTGCGCTCAGCTAAGAGTGCTGTTTCGGGAGAGGCTCCGCCTTTGCGCCAATGGATCAAGGACTTGGATCAAGCTATGCAAAATTTAAAGATTGCTAAAGAATTCACTGAAAGACCGATTAATTTAGGTTTTTCCGGAGGAGAAAAGAAACGGGCTGAAATTTTACAACTGGAAATTTTACAACCCAAAATCGCAGTTTTAGATGAGACAGACTCTGGATTGGACGTCGATGCTTTGAAAGTGGTTTCGGAGGGAGTTAACCGAGCTTTGGCTAATACTCATTTAGGTTTATTGCTGGTCACTCATTATACTCGGATTTTACGTTACATAAAACCTAATTTTGTTCACGTTTTCTTGGACGGTAGAATAGTTGAATCCGGAGGTTCGGAATTAGCCGAACGTTTAGAGGAACGCGGTTATCAAGATTACCGAAATTAATCAATATATAAAAGATCACAAGTGACTGGTAGCAGGTTCCAAGATTTCTCAAATTGTTTTTGCATGATTTCGGTCAATGGTACAATTAGCGATTTGGCTATCTTTACACACACTGTTCAACTCGGTAGCTGTTTATGAAGGTGGTTGACTTTGAAGGAACCCCCAAAGAGAACTTAGATGCTGCTCGTGATAGTACTCTCACGGAAATTCAACCGTTACAGACAGGAGAAGTGCGGGAGATTACGACTGATACCGTGGATGCGTATGTGTGCCGAGCGTTTGATCATGTAGCGGTGCGAAAAATTTTCGAAATGAAACAACGATCGTATACGAACAATCTACCAGTGTTTTGCTACAACTTTGTACAAGTACGTAGTATTTGTCGTGTTCCAGCCGACCTTAATTTTCAACGACTGACGAAAGCTTTTTGGCCTGGAGCATTAACTATTGTATTGCCAGCTATCGCCCCTAAAACGCTCTGGCTCGGCGATGGTCCTCAAGATACCATCGCGGTTAGGATTCCTAATGACCTTCAAATTCTTGAGCTTTGTCGACTCAACGGTCCTTTGGCTCAAACTTCTGCTAACATAAGTGGCATTGCTCCAGAAGGCGTAGCTTCAACAATTATTAGTTGGGATCAAGAGACTATCCAGATGATTCGCGAAGGTCAAATCAGTCTCGTTTCTTTGCTATCAGCGATCAGCTAATATCTTCAACGAACGATAATTTTGCGCAATACGGCAACAGGCGTGCGACTTATCGAACTAAAACTGGCCGGAACTAGCTTTGAGTCGAGCAATACGATCAGCCAAAGGAGGATGGGTGGAAAACAGTTTACTGATAAAATTTCCGCGACTTAAAGGGTTGACAAAAAATAAGTGGGAAGTTGCAGTATTCTGACGCAACATCGGCTTTTCAGCAGTTTCTAATTTTTCTAGAGCTTCAGCCAAACCGTCAGGATCGCGCATAACCAAAGCTCCAGTAGCGTCGGCTAAATACTCCCTTTGGCGAGACACGGCCAATTGAACTAATACTGCAATTAGCGGAACTAAGATCGCTGCAATTACATAAAAAATCATCAAGAAATTGCCGCCATTATCTCTTCTTGAAGAACGAACATTACCGAATATCATCATGCGCAAGAAAATATCGCAAATCCAAGAAATCGCGCTGACTAAACCAAACACAATCGTGGAAACTAAAATGTCGTAATTTTTAATATGCGACATCTCGTGACTCAAAACGCCTTCTAATTCTCGCTTATCCATAAGGTCCAAAAGTCCAGACGTCACCGCAATATGCCCGTCTTTAGGATTGCGTCCAGTAGCAAATGCGTTCGGAGCAGGATCGTTGATGATGTACACTTTAGGCATAGGAAGCCCCATGGTCATAGTGATATTTTCCACACTATTATAAAGCTGCGGGAAAGCATGAGGATCAGCCAACTTAGCTCCGGAAACTGCCAAAGCGATTTTAGCCGCACCGAAATATTGTATAAAAGCGTAAATAAAGGCCAAAACCGGAACTATCACCAAAAAAAGCGAATTGTAAGTGAAATAATACACAGCCCAGCCAATGCCAAAAGCTAACGCCAAAAAGAAAAACATGATGATGAAAGTATTAATTTTATTTCGCGTTACATTTTTATACATTTTACTTTATCCTTTCGTTGGCCTACTGCATTAGATGCTAGAAGTTAAGAATTCGCCTATCCAATGCAATGAAACAACTCCCGTTTTGGACGGACACAACGATTTGCAAACTACTATGATAATTCCTAGTCTGGGGTGTCATAGCTAATTCCAAATTTCTCCACGGCTAAAATTCTACGTTGACGGGATTTTGAATGGCTGCGTTGGTGGATTCATCAACTTCGAAAAACTCCCGATTATTGATATGAAATAAGTTGGCGAAAATATTTCCAGGAAACTGACGAATGCGAGTATTCAAATCTTTGACTCCAGCATTATAGAAACGTCTAGAGGCCATGATTTTATCTTCAGTATCCACTAATTCTTGTTGTAATTGCAAAAAGTTGGTATTCGCTTTTAACTCAGGATAAGCCTCAGCGACCGCGAATAAACTTTTCAAAGCTCCTTGGAGCTCCCCTTCGGCTTGAGCAGTTTGAGCGGGTCCTTGAGCCGATAAAGTCGCAGCTCTGGCGTTAGTTACTGATTCAAAAACTCCTTTTTCATGAGCTGCATAACCTTTCACTGTATTGACAATCTGAGGAATCAAATCGGCTCTACGCTTTAATTGGACTGTGATATCGCTCCAAGCCTCATCTACCCTAACTGAAAGACGAACCAAACCGTTATATTGGAACCAAATTACAAGTAAAAGTAAGACCACGACTCCAAGAATAATCCACAATGCTAAATCCATAATAATCTCCTTGTTTTCAGTTTATCCGAAAGTACTGATAAACTTATCATATGAGCAATTACAAACTAATCTTATTACGCCACGGTGAATCCGAATGGAACGCACTCAATTTATTCACAGGTTGGGTCGATGTTGCATTGAGCGAAAAAGGTAGAGCAGAGGCAGCCCGCGGAGGCCAACTTTTGAAAGACGCTGGATTATTCCCTGACAAATTACACACTTCTTTACTTCGAAGAGCTATCCAGACTGCGAATTTAGCATTGGACGTCGCTGACCGGCTATGGATTCCAGTTCAAAGATCATGGAGATTGAATGAACGGCATTACGGAGACCTTCAAGGAATGGACAAGTCGGCCATTCGTGAACAATATGGCGAGGAACAATTCATGCAATGGCGCCGTAGTTACGACGTCCCTCCCCCGCCAATTGCTGACGATTCAAAATATTCCCAAGCCAGCGACCCGCGTTACATCGGCGAACCCATTCCCAAAACTGAAAGTTTAAAACTCGTTTTAGAACGCGTACTGCCTTATTGGGAGTCTCAAATTCAACCAGATTTGACTAACGCTAAAACAGTCATTGTCGCGGCCCACGGGAATTCATTGCGAGCTTTAGTCAAGCATTTAGACCAAATTAGTGACGCGGACATTTCCAAGCTGAATCTTCCCACAGGTATCCCCTTGTTTTATGAACTCGACGCCAATTTCCGACCAATTAAACCTGGTGGCGAATATTTAGACCCTGAAGCCGCAGCAGCTTCTATTCAAGCAGTGGCCAACCAAGGTAAATGAATTCAGTTAATTTAATTGCTTTCGACTTGGATGGGACTTTGGCTCAAAGCAAATCGAAAATTGACGAATCTATGAGCGAAATCTTAGGACGCTTAATCGACACAATCCAAGTTTGCGTAATCTCCGGCGGGAAATATGAACAATTTGACCAAAACCTCTTACGATTATTGCCCCACGGAACTAATTTAACTAATTTACACATCCTTCCCACTTCTGGAACTCGGTACTATCGCCATTTACCATCAGGATGGAAACAAGTCTATGCTTACGATTTGACTGAACCTGAAAAAAAACAGATTGTTCAAATAATTGAAAATGCTGCACGATCTTTAAACTTATGGGAAGAATTTACCTATGGTCCGCGAATCGAAGACCGCGGCAGCCAAATTACTTTCAGCGCGTTGGGGCAAGAAGCTCCAGTAGAAGTTAAATTGCAATGGGATCCAGACAACACTAAAAAAGAACAATTACGTTCCTTGATCAGCATGGACTTATCTGGGTATCGCGTAGCTTCTGGCGGCTCAACCAGCATTGACGTAACTAAACGCGGAGTTGACAAAGCTTATGGGCTATCCGAATTAGCCTTGGCGACTGGCTTAGACCTTGAGAAATTCATATTTGTAGGCGATCGTTTAGACCCTGGCGGAAATGACGCACCGGTCAAAAAATTAGGTATTCAAACTTATCAGGTCAAGGGGCCTAGCGAAACCAAGCTTTTCATTCAAGGATTTTTGTTGGCTGCTGGCGACTAGCTGATTAGGAATTAGTTTTTTCAATTAATAATTAATAGTGAATAATCGATTTTAAAATCTGAGTCAGAGAGCTAAAGGGTCTGGTGTGGTAAGTCTAGGATCAATAATCGTTAGTTGTCGCGTGCGAAACCAGCAAAATTACCTGTGAAAAATTTTTGCTTTTACATGATTCGGTGATATAAAATTCAGAAGTATAGGAGAATATGACAAAAAATATTTTATTAGTTTGCAGTGGCGGTATGTCCAGCAGCGTGTTAGTTAAAAGGATGCAAAAGGCCGCCGATACTCGAGGAATTGACACGCGGATTTGGGCAGTAGCGGACGTACGCTCAACCGAGGCAGCTAAAGAAGCTGATGTGATTTTAATTGGACCACAAATCCGTTTTTTGCTAAATAAAATGAAGGAACGGGCTGACGGTAAGCCTGTAGCCGTGATTGACATGATGCAATACGGCCAAATGAATGGCGAGAAAGTTTTAGAACAAGCACTTGCGTTGCTGCCAGAATCAAATCAATAAGAGAATCCATCCGAAGAGTAACTAGGTATGACCAGTTGCTGGAAATTTAAAACCGACGATCAATATAGCTAAAGCCTGACCTAGCAGGCGTTTTCGAGCCCGTTTTCTCTAATTACTTTACTAATGAAATTAACGTTTCGGTTAGATATCTTATCCTCAAGTTAAAAATGCAAAAATTTTTTTAGTTTAGTGTGAAATATTTTTGTTTTTGCCCTAAACAGTGATATAAGATTAACCCGTATAGGAGAATATGACAAAAAACATACTGCTAGTTTGCACTGCTGGGATGTCCACCAGTGCATTGGTAAAAAGAATGCAAAATGCGGCTGAGGCCAAAGGAGTCGATGCTAAAATTTGGGCGGTCGGAGATGCTAACTCCACAGAAGCTGCCCAAGAAGCTGACGTTGTCTTGCTTGGACCGCAAGTTCGCTATTTGCTGGATAAAATGAAAGAACGGGTAAACAACGAAAAACCCGTAGGCGTAATTGATATGGTCCAATATGGCCAGATGAATGGCGAGAAAGTGTTAGAACAAGCACTCTCGCTGATTCCAGAATAAGAAAAGGAGAATTATCCATGGAAAAATTTACTGCTTGGATGGAAGAACATTTCGTCCCGATAGCAGCGCGAATTGGTTCCCAAAAGCATTTGGTTGCCATTCGTGACGCATTTATTGCAATCTTGCCCATCACTATGGCAGGCTCGTTTGCAGTATTGTTCAACGCAATTGTGCGCGATGTTATGGCCGAGAACGCCCTTAACCTACCTCAGGTTACCCAAGCGTTCCAATGGCTGATCGCCATCGACGGAAACGTCTGGTGGGGAACTATCGCGATGTTAGCATTAGTTTTCTCGTTTGCAATCGGTTACCAAATAGCCAAAGCTTACGGAGTTACCGCTTTGGCGGGAGGTCTGATCTCTACTTCAGCTTTCATTATTGTAACCCCGCAAACGGCCAACGCTAGCTTAACTTTCGCCGATCCTACTTTAGTTAGTCAACAAGCTCTTGACATGATTACTGAGTCGGGCGGTGTGGTTGACGCTGAAGCTGGGACTTTGTCTTTGGGCGCTTGGGGTAACTTGAACGTTAGTTATTTGAATGCTGGAGGTTTATTCACAGCTTTGATTGTCGGCTTAATTTTCACTATCATTTTCTCGAAATTGATGAAGAGCAAGTTAACCATCACGCTTCCAGATTCCGTTCCGCCTGCAGTTTCGGACGCTTTCAGGGCCTTGATTCCAGGTACAGCCGTTTTATTCGGAGCTGGCATTTTGGCTTATGCGTTAGGAGAATTACATACAGCTAATGCTGAAATCCCTGGTTCGCTCGGAGATATGATTACGAAATTCATCCAAACTCCGTTCTTGAATGCTTCGCAAGGTCTTGGTTGGGTCATTTTGGTCACCTTCATGGTCGAATTGTTCTGGTTCTTCGGAATTCATGGTTCGAACGTAATGGCGCCAGTCATGAGTGGCGTATATCTTACCGCTTTGACTTCCAACATGGACGCTTGGGCTACTAACCAGAACTACGCTGATTTGCCTTACCAATGGACTTCCGGTTCATGGGAAGCTTTCGTGTATCTAGGCGGCTCAGGGGCCAGCATCGGTTTGATTATCGCGATTTTCATCTTCTCTAAGAGAAAAGAATATCGAACAATCGCCGCATTAGCAGCTCCCATGGGCGTTTTCGAAATCAATGAGCCAATGGTATTCGGTCTTCCTATTGTTTTGAACCCCGTTTTCCTTATCCCATGGATTTTGGTTCCGCCTATCTTAGCGGTAATCGCCTGGCTAGCTACCATGTCTGGTATCGTACCGCCAACCATTATTCAGTTACCTTGGATTGCTCCTCCTATTATCGGCGCATTCATAGCGACTGGCTTCCAATGGACGGCTGCGGTTTTGGCCGCGATTAACTTAGCTATTTCAGTTTTGATTTGGTCAGTCTTCGTGATTATGGCTAATGGTATGGCTGAAAAGGAGGCTGCTGCAGAAGCTCAAGTGGAAGCAGCTGCTACTTCGTAGCGAGTTAAAAAGGAATTGGGAATTAGGAATTAGCCCTGGTATTTAGACGCAAGAACAAACGCAAAAAGTGATCATTCGCTTAGAGCGCGAGTTCTTTCACCTAAAGTCTTTCACGACTAATTCCTAGTTCCTAAGCCCTTAAGAAAATACCCAACAGCTAGTAAACTTACACTGTTGGAACTATTACCTAGAAAGGACAATATGGACGAAAAAGAATTCGAGAAACTGGGAGAAATTTCTTTCCAGATTATCGCTAATGTTGGCGCAGCCAAAAGCCTTTATATCCAAGCTATTCAAGAAGCTAAAGAAGGTCGTTTTGACGAAGCCGATAAATTAATTGAAGAAGGCGATAAAATTTACGTTGGCGGGCATCATGCTCATCATGAGTTAGTCACTAAAGAAGCTGGCGGAGAGCCAGTCATTCCGATTTTATTATTGGTGCACGCTGAAGACCAACTAATGGCAGCCGAAACTGTAAAGATTTTGGCTCTAGAAATCATTGAGCTGCATAAACGGCTCGTCAAAGAAAGTGAGAAATAAATGATTCAAATTTCCAGCCCCATGAAGCGTGACTTCATCAAAGAAACCGTCGAGGCTATCGATGATCCCAAGTTTACATTTGTGAAAGAAGAAGGCGTAAATTTGCTTTTTGAAACTGATGCGCCGGATCAAGCAGCTGCGGCTGCCAAAGCCAAATCGGCTATTAAAGCCACACAAATTGGCTCAGTTTTGTATTTCTCGGCGAAAGTAGTTTAACTTTTGAATCGCTGGCTGTTGTTCTTGTTCTCAATGGGCATTTTAAGTATTGCTCTCAGCCCTTTGAGCGACGATAGTCATTTAATGTGGTTGCTCTTAGGCTTGCTGATTGCGCTTAGTACAGGCATCCCTTTGGGTTTTGAACTCAAACGCAAGTACTTTCCCAGATCGAAAAAAGGTACTAAATGAAAGTAACTCGACATATTGAAGGCGACTACAAGAAGTGCTGGAAAGTCTTAATGGAAGGTTTCATTAATGACGTTGCTTACGCGAATGGAAAACATCTAAAAATGCGTGACATTGTTGAAGGTTATACTTACACTAAACGCCTACACGGGAAGATCCAATCGGCGGACGTCAAAGTCACCCTCACGAAATTAGTCAAAAATGAACTCTACGAAGCCAGCTTTTATACTCGGCAAGGAATCAACACTTTAAGCTACACTCTGGTTTCCGACGGTGAAGCTAGCTTTGACCTGATTTATGAAGAGACTTTTCAAGGTAACAAAGCTTCGACCAACGCCAACCATAAACTGATGAGTCTATTATACTCACGCAGTTCAAAAAAAAGAATCAACAAAGTATTGGACAAAGTTCAATCTTTGATGGAAGAAAAATCCGCGGCTGTAACCAAGACCGCGAAGAAAAAATGAAAGGAATATTATGCCTAAATTAGGTATTTCTGTCTATCCTGAGCACGCCAGCCTGGATGACAACAAAAAATATATTGATAAAGCCGCCAAGAGTGGCTTTAGCCGAATTTTCACCTGCTTATTGAGCGTTGAAGGTCGAACCCCAGAGGAAATCAAAGCCGATTTCACCGGCATGATTGATCATGCTCATAAGTACAACATGGAAGTGATTTTAGATGTTGCGCCTTATGTTTTCGAACGCTTAGGAATTAGCTACGAAGATTTATCATTCTTCGCGGATATGCACGCTGATGGCATTCGTTTAGACCAAGGTTTCACGGGCATGGAAGAAAGCGCGTTGACCTTCAATAAATATGGTTTGAAAATCGAAGTTAACGCCAGTGCTGGAAACGGATACATTGACAATGTGGTTTCTTGGAAGCCCAATCGCTCTAAATTCATCACTTGCCATAACTTTTATCCGCAAAAGTACACTGGGCTCAGCTTAGATTTCTTCAATCAATGCAACGCTCAGATTCAAAAACACAATTTGAATATTGCAGCTTTCGTAACCAGCCAAGCTCAAAATACTTTCGGTCCTTGGCCAGTTGCTGAAGGTCTTTGCACAATTGAAATGCATCGTGAGCTTCCGATCGATGTGCAAATGCGACATTATGCTGCTATCGGAACGGTCGATGACATTTTAATCGGCAATCAATTCGCAACCGACGAAGAATTGGAAACTATGGCCAAAATCGATCCCAACCTGCTGACCTTCAAGATTGAGTTTGAAAAAGACTTACATCCAACCGAAGAGAAAGTCATTTATGAGGCCGATCATATCGTTCGTGGCGATTTGAATGAATATTCGAGAAGGTCCACTTGGCCGCGAATTACTTACAAAAAAGAACCAGTTCCGCCAGCCAACACCCGCGATCTCAAGCGCGGCGATATTGTAGTGGTCAACGACAACTACGGTCAATACAAAGCCGAACTCCACGTTATTTTGAAACCCATGCCTAACGCTGGTAACAAAAACGTCGTTGGACACATCCCCGAGAATGAATTATTCCTACTGGACTATATGGATTCTTGGAGACCTTTTGGATTCTTTAGATAGCAATTGACAAAATCTGACTCAAACCGCTAGGCAGTTTCGATTGAAACGCTGTATAGGGCTGGACACATTCGGAAACGATCTATAAATCGATTCTAGAAAATTTTACAATGTGTTAATCTTAAAAGGACATGGCCCTATCGTCTAGCGGTTAGGATGCCGGTTTCTCAGACCGGAGATCACGGGTTCGAATCCCGTTAGGGCTGCTCTTTAACTCTTTCACAGTAGGTATTCTCCGAAGGTCATGATAAGGCGCATAGATTACAGGGACGAGCGGGAGTTTATTTAATGCTCGGATTTGAGTTTTATCAACAAAAAGCCCGTCGTAAATAGTAGCAATGCCATTGGATTTCCAAAAGTCTAACCAGATTCGCATAGTTTTCCACCAACGTTTTTTATATGGACGAGGATCATATGTGGAAAAAATTTCTTGAAGTATTTTTTGAGGTGAATTTGGATACTTCGTCAATAAATCGTTGACTACGCTATCACTTAGGTCGATATATGGCAATTGGTGATATTCAATCAATTCTTTAGAGCGAGAATCCCAACGAGTAAAAACAGTAGGAATATCAGCTAAGATAGCAGCCACCGACCCATGGAAACGCGACCCAAAAGACATACATTGAGTCTTAAGATAACCTACCCAAGCTCGCGAGTCTAAAGGGAACACTAAATTGGTTTGATTGGACTTTAATTGCAAAGACTTCATAGCCAGACCTAACAGTTCGTCGGGAGCATAGCTTTGGAGTTCCTCATGAGTGGCATGATTTTTAACGAATGTTTTAGCATAGCTTAAATCCACATGAGTTTGTCCAACGAAAGTCGCATTTGGGGATTGAGCAAGCATCTGGGCGATTAATTTCGAAATTGAGGGTGCTAAATAATTTTGGTGAAGCGCGATTTTACTCTGCTCGATCATAGCTGGAGCAGTTTTGGGCAAACGCGGTCGATAGCCGGGCATAAAAAAAGATGGGCATCCTATTACGGAAATTTGGTCTTCGGGGAATCCTAAATATTTAAGATAATCGTAGGTAATTTCTCCGCGAACACCGACTAAACTTGAACGCTCGAAAAATAACTTGAGAAAATCTCGACAAACTTTTTTTAACTCAGATGATAAGTCATCAAAAGTTTGATCAGACTCCAATTGTACATTTCCAGAACAAAAAATCAAAGGTATTTTAATTTTTTGAAGACGCTCAGTAAGACGTCGTAGTACTGGAATCCAACCTTCGCGAAAACAATTCGAAAACGGAAATACAAACACTTCAAAATCACGATTTATCCAGTTGATATGTTTTTGGACAGAATTTGAACGATTATATTTTTCCCGCTCAGTTAAATAATGGTCTGTATGAATTTGAGTTTTAGATTTAGCAAGAGTCAAATAAGTAGCGTCGGAAAACAAAAGATTACCTAAATTGGTTCCGAAACCACCTAAATATTCATTCCCGAGGAAATGGTTAAACGGTGATTTGCCAGCTCGCAATAGAATCCGATTGTAAGCACTCACCTGGTCAGTTTAGCTTCATGAATAGCCCAAACTCAAGAACTGAGACTTAAAAATTGTTGCGCTGATATGTAAAACAATCTTCAAATAGTCTCGAGACAAATTTCTGTCAATCAAAAAGACTGAGGACGAAATCGGTCACTTGTTTAATATAAGCATTAGTTTTTTCAATATCAAGAGGTTCTTCATAAATCGAATCTTGATCGGCGCTGTCGCTGATGATTCGAACGATCAAATAATCGATACAATTAGCTTGGGAGACTTGAGCGATCGCGCAAGATTCCATGTCAACTGCCAAAGCATCAGTCATAGTTTGCACATCGGCTTTGCGGTTAGAGTCTATGAAATAATTTGACGAAGCTATTTTTCCCAAAAAAAATTTCGGAGAATTACTGTCGGACTCTATGTGCTTACTAACCGTATTCATACTGACATTTTCATCCCCCGAAAATTCATCGCCCTTATAATCCTCGTGATTGACGGTTTGAAAAACTTTTCTAGATATTATAGGGGCGAGTATAATTTTTTCAAAATTATCCGCTTGAATACGAGAGTGATCGGAATAGAGATATTCTAATTTGTCAGCTATTATTATGTCCCCTGGCTTCAAAATACTTGAAATCGCCCCGGCGACGCCTAAATTAATGATTAAATCCAGCTGATGGAAGTCAATCAATTTTTGAGTCGCAGCTGCAGCATTGACCAATCCTACTCCCGAGTTAATTTTTAGAATATGCGCAGGAATAAACCGCGCTTCAGGTTCAAATGCGGTAATTAAAGCAATATTTTGATATTGTTGTAAAACTTTCACGCTCTTAGTTTAGTATTCACGCGTTCGATCTAAAGAGATTTCGATAGGCAACTCGTTTACAACTTCTCTGATTCGATTTCATTACGTAAATTGAGTATCTTATATTGGTTTTTTAGTTTAAACTGACTAAATAAATGCGCAAAATTGAAATCGGGCTCACTTATGATGACGTGCTGTTAATTCCTAAAAAGAGCGCATTATTGCCTGAGCAAATTTCTTTTCGAACCAAATTTACACCTCGTTTTTCGATCAACATCCCATTGATTTCAGCTGCAATGGACACGGTCACTGACGCGAAAATGGCGATTGAGATGAGACGCTTAGGCGGAGTAGGCGTCTTACACCGTAACAATACCATCGAAGACCAAGTCGCTATGGTAAAACAGGTCAATTCAGCAACGAAAATAGAGAGTGCAGATGAGGACAACCAAAAAACCTCTAATGAGCCAGAAACCACGATTGTAATTCAATCAAATCAGGAACCTGGCGTAATGGCCGCAAGCTCGCCTTTAGATAAAACTTCGAACCAACCAGTTCCTCTCCCCCAATCTTCAATTTCGAGCCCTATTGCTGCCGCCGTAGGGTTTTACGGCGACGCTTACGAAAGAGCCCAAAAATTGCGAGATGCTGGGGTAAATGTTTTGGTGGTAGATACAGCGCATGGGCATTCTAAAGCTGTAATAGAGATGGTTGCGAAATTAAAAGCTGATCGAGAATTTGCCGACTTGGATATTGTAGCAGGAAACATTGCCACGGCTGAGGCCGCCAACGATTTAGTCGAAGCTGGCGCTGATGCTTTAAAAGTTGGAATTGGCCCAGGCAGTATTTGTACTACGCGAGTCGTGGCCGGCGTAGGAGTCCCCCAACTTTCCGCTGTTCAAGCGGTTTCGCAAATCGCAGACCGTCACAACATTCCCGTGATCGCCGATGGCGGGATTAATTATTCAGGCGACATCGCCAAAGCCATTGTAGGGGGCGCTTGGACGGTCATGTGCGGCTCACAATTCGCCGGAACTGACGAATCGCCAGGAGAAATAAAAGAAATTGACGGCCGGAAAGTCAAAGTATATCGCGGCATGGGGTCTTTAGGAGTCATGGCGCGCGGCACTCAAAGTTTTTCTAAAGATCGCTATTTTCAAAATACAACCCAAACTATCGTTCCCGAAGGCATAACTGGTACCATCGCGTACAAAGGACCCATCGAATTTATTATAGACCAGCTCTTGGGCGGCTTGAGACAATCCATGTTCTACTTAGGGGCTCGACGTATTTTAGACTTAAAAGCCAATGGCCAATTTATTCGCATTTCGCCAGCTGGCCTTCGCGAATCCCACCCTCACGGATTATTAACCATTCAAGCGACCAGCAACTATCAATGAGACCGGTTTTAATTATTGATTTTGGAGCGCAATATACTCAACTGATTGCGCGACGAATCAGAGAATTAGGCGTGTATTCCGAAATTGTGCGTTACGATGTTTCTTTGGAACAAATTCAAAAAATTGATCCAGCAGCCTTGATTTTGACTGGCGGACCAGCGAACGTGTTAGATTTCGATGCGCCGAATTTTGATGAGCGAATTTTGCATTTAGGAATTCCGACTTTAGGTTTATGCTATGGTTTCCAAAAAATTGCTCAAGTATTTGGAGGAACTGTGGCTAACTTGAGCGATGGTGAATTTGGCAAAACTCTGATTACCACCAACGGTTCAACTCTGATTCCTACTGGTAGAACAATTAACAATAACGAAATCCTCGGCGAAGCAGCTGGCGGCTCTAATGCTGACGGTAATCCAACACAACTAATTCCTAATTCTCAATTCCTACCTGTTAACCGCAAAGCGGTTGTATGGATGAGCCATCGGGTAAGTGTTACCAAAGCGCCGGCTGGATTTAAGTGTACAGCCAGTTCGGAATTGGTGCCAGTTGAAGCTATAGAAAATGACGACTTGAAAATTTACGGCGTTCAATTTCATCCTGAAGTAAAACATACTGAAGCAGGCATAGAGGTTTTTAGGAATTTCTTATTCAAAAAGGCCAAACTGCAAGCTGACTGGACTCCAGCTAATATCATCGAACAAAAACTAAAAGACATCCGTGCTCAAATCGGGCCTGAAAATAAAGCAATTTGTGGACTTTCGGGAGGGGTAGATTCTGCGGTCGCTGCAGCGCTAGTCAACCGAGCAATCGGCGATCGATTAATTTGCATATTTGTCGACCATGGGCTACTACGATCAGGCGAACGCGAACAAGTAGAACAAGATTTCGCTCAAGCTTTGAACCTGAACTTGATTACTACTAATAGCGAAGAGGTTTTTTTATCCGCACTCAAAGAAATTGAAGATCCGGAATGTAAACGCAAAATCATCGGTGAAAAGTTCATTCGAGAGTTCGAAAGGGTGGTCAGATCGGATCTAGCTAATCGACCAATTAAATATTTAGTTCAAGGAACTTTGTATCCTGATGTGGTGGAATCTGGCGGAGTAGGCGACAATATTAAAAGCCATCATAATGTCGGCGGACTACCTCAAGATTTACAATTTAAATTAGTTGAACCTTTGCGAGACTTATTCAAAGACGAGGTACGCAATATCGGTCGCGAATTAGGCGTACCTGAGTCAATTGTCAATCGCCAACCTTTTCCCGGACCAGGTTTAGCCATTCGAATTATTGGAGATGTCGATAAAACTAAGTTGAAAATTTTACGAAAAGCCGATTCAATCGTACGCTCTATCTTAACCGAGGCTGGATTCGATGATCGGATTTGGCAATGCCCAATAGTCCTCTTATCTAAAGTTCGTAGCGTGGGAGTTCAAGGGGACGGCAGAACCTATGGTTATCCTTTAGTGATTAGACCCGTCGATTCCGAAGACGCTATGACTGCCGATTTTTCCGAATTACCTCACCAACTACTTTCCAAAATTGCTACTCAAGTTACTAATCAAGTTCCAGAAATCAATCGAGTTGTGTTAGATATAACTTCTAAACCGCCTGGTACTATCGAGTGGGAATAGATAAATTCATTCATAATGCATCTTTCAAAACCTTGGTTACTCTAAATCTTTTTCACTAAAAGAAAAAAATCCTGAAACGGCTAATTGTTCTCATCATGCCCAACCCATGCTTTATAAATGCTTCCCCTGCTGGAAAAATTGCGCGCTAGAAAAATTGCACAAAGTTCAAAATACTGTGAATAGTCTGCGTTGAAATCAACTGATTTATCCCTAACAAACTAAACATCATTTTCTCCAATCGAGATGGGCTGTTAGATTGTTTATAGTTGTATATTGCACGTATCACGCCTATTTTGCATCCTAGGGCATCGTAAACTCCCCTATCCAAATTAATGCATCAAATTTGTTGAATTAATTTGGTTAACCAATCGTTCTTAGGAGTAAACTTTATTAGGTTTAAGAAAGGACACAATATGGCAAATGCCAAAATCGTTTATGCGACCATGACTGGAAACACCGAAGAAATTGCGCAAGCGTTTCAAGAATCATTGAAAAAAGCCGGCGCGGAGGTTGAATTGACTGATGTCAATGACGCTAAAGCGGAGGACTTCAAAAACTTTGACATCCTAGTTGTCGCAACTTATACTTATGGGCAAGGCGAATTGCCTGACGATATTCAAGACTTTTACGAAGACTTGAAAGACATTGATTTAGCTGGTAAAGTATATGCAGTTTTAGGATCGGGTGACACTTCTTATGACTACATGTATTGCAAAGCTGCCGATGATTTCGATGCTA
Organism: Candidatus Servula neotermitis; assembly: GCA_031281695.1. GTDB lineage: Bacteria > Actinomycetota > Actinomycetes > Actinomycetales > Bifidobacteriaceae > Servula > Servula neotermitis. The sequence goes on along the minus strand of JAITFB010000017.1, from coordinate 7,342 downwards.
TATTAACCGAAGCAGGAGCCAAAAAGGCAGCTCCAGTCTATAAAATCGAATTTAACGAATATGATCAGGGGAAACTCGACGAAATCGCTCAGGCTTTAGTCAACGCTGCGTAATTTAAAGCTACAGTTCGACAGCTTAAGCAATTTATCAAGAATTAGGCCATCAAGCGGACAGTCCTAAGCCAATTTGAAAGTCTCACTCCTAGAATTCGATTAGTGAATTAAGTTAAGCGATTGGGTAGCTGATTCATGTTTACGCTTATATTCGTAAATAATCCTCCATGATTGTAACAATGTCAGCGCATCGCAATTTGCGTTTCTCTACTTGGGCGTTACTTTAATGGGGTATCGCTCTGCCGCAAAGACTTGAAACTTGTTAGTCGATCCAGAAGGTGGAATATAAATTGCGACCATATGTTCGTAAGTAGCTTCGATTTTCTGTTTAGCAGCTTGTTGGCCTAGTAAAATGTCTTCTTCTTCATTTGCCGCTACAGCTAAACGATTTTTTCCAGCATCACGAGTCCATTTTGAGTCAATTCGTCCAAAAAACAACCCACCGCCATCAACTGAATGAAAACCGTAAATTGAATCTCCTACCACTTTGAAAGTTTGTTTTTGGGAAGCTTCGCTTTCAACCTCCTTAGAAAATTGTTGGCGCATTTGTTCTTGAAGCATATCTTCAGTAAAATTATCAAAATACTTTGAACTTTCTGACTTTTCCAAGAGGTCAGCATATTGAGCCAAAACCTCAATGGGCTTATTACGTAAATCAAAGGTTTTGTTGTCGATCGGATGAGTGCCGATTACATCAGCATCAAATGAAGGCAATACAACTCCGCTGAATAAACGGGTGATAGCCCATATTTTATAGTCATCCGTTGGAGATTCTTGAATATATAGTAACATTTTTTCGGAGCTCAAATTTTCCGTAGGTTCAGTGATCACCATGAAATAACGCGGCCAACTAACTTGATTATCGATCACGACCGATCTTAATTGATTAGGGATGACCGATTCATCACTGATTTTTTTCAGTTTGAGATTCACTTTTTGCTGGCTTTTACGAAGGGCTAAGGCTGGGCCAGTAAACCTTTGTTCTAATAGTTTTTCAGATTTTTCTTTATGGGCCGTATCAGCTATGCCAATAGTCCGATCAACGATAGTTTGAACTTGAGATAGAGTCAAATTGGGATACTCTATTCCAATTTGATCATCAACAGGTTTTTTAACTTTAGGAGCCGTAGTACAACTTACATTAGTAACCAAACAAACTATAGCCAAAACCATAACCAACAGGGGTTTTTGACGACGATAGACCATAATTAATAGTATACCAATAATTAGAAACAAAGCACAAAAGAACCCGAAGAAACCAATTATTTGACTTGAAATTGTTCGAGTAAAAGAAATCGACATTGAGAAAGCTTGACCGGGGGGCGAAAAAGCGGCGAAAACTAAATTTTGACCGTTAGATTGTCCAGGAGAATATTCCAAAGTCGCAAACGCTCCAGCAGATCGAGAGATCCACATGTCTGAGTTAATAAATTTCTGACGAAAATTCTGGATTTGAACTTGTTGGTTCTTAACTGAACCAGATAGATTTCCCGTCGTGGAAGAGACTTGATTGAGATCTTGAAACCCAGTAATTAAAGTATATCGAAAATCTTCAACGAAGGGAAAAACATCAGCTGCTCGACCTAAAACTAAAATGACTTCTTCCCCAGAGTCACCCTCTACTTCAACTGTGACATTTTCGTTGATTGAAGTAAGAAAATAATTGTCAGTAATAACAAAATAATCGGAAGCACCCTTCCCAGTCTCAATATTGACCGAGCTGGTCGAATAAAGAACCCAAGACAAAACTAAACCGCTTACGAAAACAACTGCACTTGCGATTAGCGAAACGATACCTAAACGGAAAACCAATCGAGTTCCAAGAGGATTAAAATTTTGATTGACCGAAGTCTGATCCATACCATCAGTTTACTGTGCGATTTTCATTTCTTGGAAAGCATTTTTTAGTTAGGATTAATTTAGATAGGAGAAAAATGTGCAATAATGATTTAGAATGTCGGCATCATCCAAACGTCAGCCCTGCAATCAGTCTTTTGGTTGGAGTTGGCGTTGGCGTAATTGCAGCGTATCTAGTCCACGCGTATCAATCGAACACCGATCCATGGGCCGAACCTTGGAACGAAAGCTCGACTCCGAACGCGAATACTCCAATTGACTTTTCATAACTAACCCTCGTTATGGCCAAATTTTTTGAAACCATCGTGATAGGATCAGGACCGGCAGGATATACAGCTTCAATTTATCTCGGTCGAGCCGACGTCCAACATCTTCTCATAGCTTCTTCCTTAAATCCTGGAGGAGCTTTAATGAACACTCCCCTGATTGAAAATTTTCCAGGATTTCCCCAAGGGATTTCCGGACCAAAATTGATGGGAGAAATGCAAATACAAGCCGAAAAATTTGGGACTGAAATAATTTACGAAAATGCCCAAAAAATCACTCAGATTACTGGAAATAATAAATTTACAGTCGAAACCGCCGACCAAAAATTCGAAACTTCGTCCTTAATTTTGGCCATGGGCGGGACTTACAAAAAACTAAAAGCTGTCGGCGAAAATAAATATGCAGGTAAAGGCGTTTCGTATTGCGCGACTTGCGATGGTTTTTTCTTTAAAAACAAAATTGTCGCAGTTATAGGTGGAGGAGATACAGCTTTAGAAGAAGCTCTTTTCCTTGCAGAATTCGCCGCAAAAGTTTACATCGTCCATCGTCGTGATCAATTAAGAGCCTCGGAAATTTTACAAGATCGAGTCAAGCAAGAACCCAAAATCTCTTATGTTCTAAATGCTTTGGTTAAGGAAATTGTAGGAAATGAAAACGCGGTAACTACCCTAAACTTACAAGCCAAACCGAACACGGAAATCATCGGCGCTTCCAATCATTTGACAGTCGATGGCGTTTTTGTGGCGATTGGACACGTTCCTAACAGTTCAGTTGTTCAAAATCTGGTAGAACTAGATAATCAAGGCTACATTAAATTATTCAAAGGTCAGCGCACATCCAATCCAAATATTTATGCAGCTGGCGACATTACTGACCCAACTTATCGCCAAGCCATTACCGCCGCAGCTTCCGGTTGTAAAGCTGCAAAAGATCTTATTAACGCTCGTTTCGCTCGCAGTTATTAGTTATCAATAATCAATAAGCAACCATGAAATCTTGCTGTTGGAGCGACTTATGTTTCAGTAAAACAATCTGAGCTAGCAGCTAACTACTTACCCAATTATCGCAAGCGGTGATTCGGTAAAGCGCTGAACTTCTTGAGCGATAAAGTTCCTCAAACCCCTTATCCAAAGGTTGAATGTTTTGAAAACGCGCCGATTTAATATTCTGAGGTTCGATACTATTACCTAAATGCAAAAGATACTTCACTTTTCCATCGCGAACTAAATATCGGCAGGCTCGATATTTATCGTAATCTGGATAAATTGCCTCCAATTCTTTATCCCCCCAAATAGAATCATAATATTCAATAGAGTGGCTGGGTTGATCATATTGCGCTAAGACTTCCCAATTTTGAGTCAACCAAAGCGTTTTGATTTTCCAGTTTCCATCTAAAGCGGCAAGGTAAGCACTCCGCGAAACCAGACCTTGGGCGAAAGCAGATCCGTCCCAAGGATTGCCAATATAACGTTCTCCAAATGGTTCCATATACTTAGGCAACTCATAAATAACTTTATAATCATCTAAGCTAAGCAACAATGGTTTGGGATTCTCGCCAGAATCGAAATTCCAAGCTTCTGTAGTCCCCCAAAGTCGAAACCGCATGTCCCAAGCCGCTGGAGTCAATAAAGAGTTCGCAACTAAACCTAATAACATAGTTCCAGCAATAGTTCTTAGAATCATCGGCCGACGCAATAACTTTAGTTGCTCGGATGCACTTTTACTAATCGATTCGATAAGATAATTTAAACCATAAGCAATGATGGGAATCGCCATCACAATAGTAAAAACTTGAATACGTCGTTGGTCTTTATACCAAAGCGCAGTCATAATTTTAGAAAAATTATCCGAAAAACTACTAGCCATGACAAACAGAGCTCCAACAGCCAAAAATCCGAAAATAATCCAACGTTGTTTTTTCGACACTATTAAAGCGACTATCCCTAATAATAAAAGCGCCAAAACCAACCAATCTACTGATTGTAATGGGCCGCTGGAACGACGAACTGTAATAGAAATCATATAAAACAACGACTCATACCAGGTGTTGGTCGGAACGGCTTGTGGACCATTGAGTCGGTCTTCTATAGGACGCGAGAGTCCATAAATTAATTTAATGAACAATAACAACATGCCAACTAAAATTACAGCTAGTCCAGCTACAGTGATCCAAAATCCTTTGACAAATTTAGGTCCGCGAGACTTAATTAAACTCGAATAAATTTGAGGGAATTGCACAATTAAATATGGAAGCAGAGCCACCAACACCATAAAAATCGTCCTAGGTTGAGCGAAAAACAATGCGACCGAGCTGAGGACGAACAAGATTAGAGGTTGTAAAAGTTTATTGGCGGATGTCAGATGACAGATGTCAGATGACAGATCAGAATGATCTTCAGCAGCAGAGCCAGAGGTACTGACGCCCTGATACTGTAGGCTGTCTTCTGTAGGCTGTCTTCTGATTTCTGTTTCTTCGTCATTCTTTATTCTTTGTTCTTTGTTCTTTGTTCTTATATTGCCATAGGCCAGAGTTCGAATTGCAGAATATCCTGCGCCTAACACGAGTGGGGCTATGCAATAAGACAGTAAGGTGGGATAGAGGGATCCCCAATCGATCATGAGATAGGGAATTCCGCAAAACATCATTGAAAGCGCGAAAACAATCAACTCGCGCATAGTATTCGGCCCAAACACCTTACGGGTTAAATAAACCAACGATAAAGGCCAAACTACTGCGCAAACAATAAACATCAGCGCATAGAAAGCTGGCATCATCTCTATTCCCGTCAAGGTAGCTACAATTGCGGCTAAAGTATGCCAGGCTGCTGGATAAAAATTTAGCCCCGCCCCCATAATTTGGCCACGTAAGGTAAAACTCGAAGCACGTCCGACATGAATGATATGCTCAGTCGCGTTAAGATGAAAAGCGGTATCATAATTGTTAGTCACCATCCAAGGCGCGCTCACGCTCCACAGCATAACAACAATGAACACGCTCAAAGCTAAACCTGCCCCAGCTAAAAGCAACCAATTAGTTCTAGAAAAAATCTCCGATTGAGAAAAAACCTGTTTCAAGCTCGGAATTTTAAAAGCACTTTTACGCTGCACTATCCAAAGCGTTGCCGCAACCATAATGAGTACTGCCACGGTCGATATAACCGGTACCCAGGCAGTCCACCAAACCCCAAGCGGCTCCAAAAACAGAGGTGGGACGCAATAAATAAGTATGCTAAAGATCGGCGCGAAAGCCAAGCTGGTTGACCATGGTAAACGTCCAGCAATTCCGACCAAAACTCCAGGCAAATACACTACTAAAAACGTCACAAATGTGGGCCAAATTAAGTCAATCCAAGTGATGTCCACTCCATTATCTTAGCCAACTCCGACTTAGACTAAGGATATGACACAATTTCATAACTCGGTTACAAAAATTATACAAGCTATGCAATCCCGGGCCTCAGAGTCAAAATTCGACCCCAGTTTGGTGAGGGTGGAACAGGCTTTGGAGTTAATGAACCATCCCGAACATGATTTCAAATCAGTGCACATTACGGGAACTAACGGTAAAACTTCGACGGCTTACTTTACTGCGGCTTTGATTCAAAATTTAGGTTTCAAGGTGGGACTCTTCACTAGCCCGCATTTAGTGAGAATCAATGAGCGGATCAAAATTAATGGGCACGATATTAGCGATGCCGATTTTATTGACTTATATAATGCGGTTTTGCCTTATGTTGAGCTGGTCGATCAAGACGCCACTGTTTCGAAAACGCAACCTAAAATCAGCTATTTTGAATTCATCGTGTTGATGGCTTTTCGCTATTTTTCCGATGAAGCGGTAGCTTTTGCAGTGATTGAAGTGGGCATGGGCGGAAGTTGGGACGCCACCAATTTGATTACTCCTGAAGTCTCGATTATTACCAGCATCGACATCGACCATACTGAATATTTGGGCAACACTTTGGAATCTATTGCCAGCGAAAAAGCCGGAATAATCAAACCTCAAGTGCCAGCTGTGGTGCAAAAACAATTGCCAGCAGCGCGGAAGGTCGTCGAAGCTGCGGCTAGTAAACTCAAAGCGCCATTGTTGAGAGTGGAAAACGCTGAGCCCAAAACTATTCAGTTGGCGATGCGCGGTCGTTACCAAATTGACAATATGGTCGCAGCCATTTTGGCAGTCGAAAGCATTTTCGGACCGCTGGACCAGCAGCTTTTGGACGATACCTTTAGCAAAGTGTTCGTGCCTGGGCGTTTACAGCAAATCTCTCAAGAACCAGCTATTGTGGTGGATATTGCGCATAATCCAGCCGGGGTGGCGGTGTTGGCGGAAGCGGTTCGAGAATATCTGGATTATGATTATTTGATTGCGGTAGTAGGAATTTTGCAAGAAAAGGATGTCCAGCCGATGTTGACTACTTTTGCGAAGCTGGCGGATTATTTGGTTTTGACTCAATCTAAATCTCCGCGGGCTTTACCAGCCGATCAGCTAGTAAAACTGTTGCCAGCGGATTTTTCCAGTTCTGATTTTGAAACCGCCGCTAGCGTTAATCAAGCTCTGGCTCAAGCTGTGACTAGGTTAGAAAAATTTCAGTCAGAACATCCTGAACAAAAAGGCCTGATTTTGGTTAGCGGTTCAGCTACTGTGGTCGGCGAGACGCTTGCACTTTTAGAGCCCGGCGCGTAATAAAAATATTTTCCTCAATCAGCCGAACTAAGGCACGCGGAGCCGTTGGATGCTCTAACAACCAAGTTTCTCCTATCTGTAAAGTTTCAGGCGTAACGGACTGGAATGGATAAAGTTGCTTGGCCAAAGTTTCAGCGTTTTGAAAATCCCGAGTTTGCCAAATGTCCAAAATTCGGTCGAAGTATTTTTGGGCTGTTCCAGCAAAACTATCCACATCCTTGGAAAATTGAAAACCTTGAACCATCGCGCGAACGATACTGTTGGAAAAATCGGTTGAGCCGAATAATTGATCTACCACCTCATTTTTATTGGCCTGATTATCGATTTGGGCTTGTAATTTTGCCGCCGCCGCATCGCCAAAAGCTGATTGGTCTTCAGCGTGTAAGTCGGAAATTTCTTTAGTTCCAGCGAATCCCGCTCC
>JAITFB010000076.1 GCA_031281695.1 Candidatus Servula neotermitis | reverse complement strand
CGGGGTAATCTAAACAAGGGACTACAGGCTTACAGGGTCTCATATGCCAAATTAAATTACAGAAAGGAAAATTATGGCTACAGGTGAGTATAACAGAAATAAACCTCACGTTAATGTTGGTACAATCGGGCATGTTGATCACGGTAAGACGACTTTGACTGCGGCAATCTCGAAGGTACTGCATGAGAAATATCCCGAGGACAATAAAGATATTTTCAATTTTGATGATATCGACCATGCTCCGGAGGAAAAACAACGAGGGATTACAATCAATATTGCGCATATTGAGTACGAAACCCCTAAGCGACATTATGCCCACGTTGATGCCCCCGGGCACGCTGATTATATTAAAAATATGATTACCGGTGCGGCTCAAATGGATGGCGCGATTTTAGTGGTTGGAGCTAACGATGGTCCAATGGCGCAAACCCGCGAGCATGTTTTATTAGCTCGTCAAGTTGGCGTTCCTGCCTTGTTGGTGGCGCTAAATAAAGTGGATATGGTTGAAGATGAAGAGCTTTTGGAACTAGTCGAAATGGAAGTCCGAGAACTTTTGACCGCTCAAGGTTTCGATGGTGATAATGCTCCGGTCGTGCGGGTTTCGGCACTAAAAGCTTTGGACGGCGATGCAAACTGGACTCCTAAAATCGAAGAGTTGATGGAGGCAGTGGATGATTTCATTCCTGAGCCAGTTCGCGATCTGGATAAACCCTTCTTGATGCCCATTGAAGATGTGTTTACAATTACTGGACGCGGTACTGTGGTTACAGGCCGAGTCGAGCGTGGTAAATTGTCGATTAACTCAGACGTGGAAATTGTCGGAATTCGGAAGTTACAAAAGACCGTGGTGACTGGGATTGAAACTTTCCATAAATCCATGAAAGAAGCCCAAGCTGGCGATAACACAGGTTTGCTGTTACGCGGAATAGAAAGAACAGACGTTGAGCGCGGCCAGGTCGTTGCTGCTCCTGGAAGTATTACCCCGCATACTAAATTTGAGGCGCAAGTTTACGTTTTAAACAAAGATGAGGGCGGACGTCATAATCCGTTTTATTCTAATTATCGTCCTCAGTTTTACTTTAGGACCACTGACGTTACTGGTGTGATTCAACTTCCGGAAGGTAAAGAGATGATCATGCCTGGCGATAATACGGAAATGACAGTCGAGCTAATTCAACCTATCGCTATGGAAGAGGGGCTAGGATTTGCTATCCGTGAAGGTGGCCGAACTGTCGGATCTGGTAAAGTAGTTAAGATTATCGAATAGTTATTAGTAGTTAGTCGTTAGAAGTTAACAGTTTGGTCTCCGTTGATGAGCTGAAGTGAGACTAAAGAGATTTTTGGTCTTCCGCTTCTGATTTCACGCTACTGATTTTCGATTTTTGCCAAACCACTAGTGGGTTTAGGCCGGAAAAGAGCTCACGCTTATAGTGTATTCATGCTATGAGCGTGAGCTCTTGAACGTTAATTGGTTTTGAGCGACGTCGGTCATGCTTTTGGTTCCAAATTTTTATATCCTGAACTTAGAATATCAATTTCAACGTTTCAGTTATACGATTTTGTTTTGGGTTTTGCAGTAATCTAGATAAATAATTTAGTTGAACGCTAAATTGGGTGACTTAGAAACACTAATGTCACGACGTAACTAGAGAAAGGATTACGATGTTCAAAAAAATTACAATTATCGCATCAGGATTAATCTTATGCGTAGCATTCATTTCGGGTTGTTCCAGCTCGGAAATTGACCCCGCCACTTCCGGATCTGCGGGCGAAACAACTAAAGTTGATCAAATTAAAGAGACCGGAAAATTAATTTTGGCGACCTCCGCCGACTACCCTCCCTTTGAAACTCACACTATAGAAGGTGATTCCGATCAAATTACTGGATGGGATATTGATTTGGCCAATAAAATCGCCGAAGCTTTAAGTGTGGAATTAGAAATTAAAGATATGAGTTTTGATGCAATTTTGACTGCACTGGGCTCGGGTCAGGCCGATTTGGCTATTGCAGGATTTGGTCAAACCCCGGAGCGAGATCAATCTTTCGATCCATCTAAACCTTATTATACTACCACCAATGTGATGTTGGTTCAAGCTGGAAAAGAATCTAGTTATCCGGATTTAGCTTCATTTGCTGGAAAAAAAATCGGAGCTCAAGAAGCGACGGTTCAAGCTGATTTAGTCGCTCAGTATTTGCCTGACTCGGAGGCAACGGTTGTGAAAAGTATCCCTAATTTAGTCTTGTCTTTGAAATCTGGGAAAATTGACGGATTACTTTTGGACTCGCCCGTGGCATCCGACTATATTAATGCTAATAGTGATTTAGCGGCTGCGCCAGCGAAATTTGACATGGCTGAAGCCCAGGAACCTAAAGTGATTTATGTTCAAAAAAATCAACCAGGCTGGATTGATTTTATCAATTCGGTGATCGAAGAGCAGGCTCAATCTATTTACCCTGCGCTTTGATTCTCCCAACCTTTAGGTAAAAATGTTGTCTTGGGATTGGTTAGCGCAATACTGGTCGTATTTCCTGACTGGCGCGATTAATACGATTATAATTTCACTAATTGTAGTCGGCTGCGGTTTCGTTTTAGCTGTTTTAGTGGCCTTGGCGAAAATGTCAAAAAACTCTATCGTAAGTGCTTTTGCGAGCATTTACGTAGAGGTATTGCGCGGGACGCCTATGTTACTCCAAATTTTGATTGCTTACGTTTTGATTAGGGTTGAAGCCCCTTTTATTAAGGTTGGTCTATACTCTTTAGACTTAGAGGTTTTAATCCCAGGATTAGTAGCTCTCATTCTCAACTCATCCGCTTATGTTTCAGAAGCTATTCGAGCTGGAATTCAATCGGTCGTAGCTGGGCAAATCGAAGCAGCTCACAGTTTGGGATTCACGGGGTCACAAACTTTTTCGCAAGTAATCTTTCCTCAGGCGATGCGCAATGTATTGCCGGCTTTAGGTAATGAATTTGTGACAATCATTAAAGACAGTTCCCTGTTATCGGTGATTGGAGTGTTCGAGTTAATGCATAACACGGAAATCATTAGGGCTAATACTTTTATGCCGCTGCCGCCGCTTTTAGTAGCTGGGATGATATATTTTATTTTGACATTTATAGCTTCTCGGTTAGTAAAAACGCTAGAACATCATTTTGCTTGGGGATAAACTATGAAAGGAGGATTAAATGAAAAAATTTAATAAAAAAATATCTGTCATTATGGCTTCAATGTGTTTAGTCGTGTTAACTTTGAGTGGCTGCGGTACCGATACAGGTACGAGCGACAAAGGCAGCGCGTCTGAAAGCGGTTCAACAGATTCCGCGACAACGTCAAATGCATTAGCCGGTAAAACACAGTTCGTAGTCGGTATGGAATGCAATTACGAACCTTATAATTGGACGGTTCCCAATGAGACCGACACTTCAATACCGATTGACGGGAGCATTGCCGCAGGGTATTGCGATGGTTACGATGTGATGATTTCAAATAAGATTGCTAAGGCTTTGGGCTTAGAACTACTTGTGCGTAAGTTCGCATGGGACGGTTTGCCCCCGGCGTTAGCTGCTGGCGAAATTGATGCGATTATCGCAGGAATGACTTATTCTGATGAACGTGAAGCTGGTGGAATTGATTTTACTTCCGAATACTACCAAGGCGACATGGTCATGTTGGTTAAAAAAGGCAGGCCTGAGGCTTCTTTTACATCGTTGGATCAATACAAAGGTTTAGCAGTGCTTGGTCAAAAAAATACCACTTATGATGAAGTGATTGATCAAATCCCCGAAGTTGACCATAAGACTCCTAAGGGGAGCTATTCTGAAGTGGTATTCGCTTTGCAAAATGGAGAAGCGGTCGCAGCTCCAGCTGAACGACCCGTAGCTTTAGGGGTTGTGCATACCAATCCTGATTTAGTGATTCAAGAGTTTGCCGAAGGCAAAGGATTTAAAGATGTGGTGACGTCGCCTTCGATTGCTATGAAAGAAGGATCTCGGGATCAAGAATTGTTCAAACAAGTCCAAGCAGCTTTAGATGGAATTTCTGAGTCGGATCGTCAAGCTATGATGGACGCTGCAGTCGCTGCTGAAAAGTAGTTTTATCGGCCGAGTGTTGGACATTAGTTAAATGATCATGTTCTATCAGCTCCAGTGTCGATTCTCGTTAGCGGAGTGAACTGATGCCGGCTGATTTCTTTGGGTGGGTGGGCTATTTAGTTCAAAATGACTGGTCATTATATTTATATGGCGTTCGTTTCACTTTGATTTTATCGATTGTTGGAACATTGCTCGGACTTTTGATTGGATTAGTGTTAGGCACCTTCAGGGCATTGGCGGTTGCTAATGCTTATGATTCTTCAGCTCGAAAATTTACCAAACATTTAACTGACTGGGTGATTAAAATTTACGTTTGGGTTTTTCGAGGTAGTCCGATGATGGTTCAAGCAATTTTGATTTATTATGCTCTTAAACCATTTTTGCATTGGGATGCTTTAGTGGCTGGACTCGCAGTTATTTCAATAAATACTGGAGCTTATATGGTTGAAATTATTCGTTCCGGAATTCAAGCGGTTCCCCATGGCCAAAACGAAGCTGCTTTGACTGTGGGTATGACTGAAATTCAAGCTTACAGTCACATTATTTTGCCTCAGGCTTTAATCAATACATTTCCATCCATTGGGAATCAATTGATTGTGAACATTAAAGACTCTTCGATGCTTAATGTGATTGGCGTAATTGAACTATTTTTCCAAACCACTTCCGTAGCTGGGACTTATATGCGTTATATTGAATCTTTTGCTATTGCGACAGTTTTGTATTTGTTACTGACTTCATTTTTTACCTGGATACTCAATTTAATAGAACGTAAAATTTCCGGAGGTCAAGCTTTACGGTTGGAAATGGTATAAATAAAAGAGGTATTAGAATCTTAGTTTATGGGTCAATCAGGTAAGCTTAAGCTATGCCACTTTTTAAAAAAAAATCTGAGCCTGAACTTCCAGCTCAACCAGTTAAGGTAGTAGGTAAAAAAGTTCCTACGCCTAAGAGGAAAGAGGCTGAAGCTCAAAATATCCACCCAATCATTGTAAAAGATCGCAAAGCTGCCAAAAGACAGGCGCGCGAAATTATGGCTAGACAACGCGATGAGGAAACCGCAGCTTTACGCTCGGGAGACATCAATAAAATGCCTTTGAAAGATCGAGGCGAGGAAAAACTTTTTGTACGAAATTATGTGGATTCCCAGTTTGAACTCGGTGAGCTGTTTCTTCCTATAGCAATAGTTTTATTAATTAGTTTATTTACCCCAGGACTTACTCAAAATGGTCAAATTGCCGCAATTTTAGTATTGTCAGTCTATGGGTTTTTGTTGGCTTGCGCTATTGAAGTAGCGTTCAGGTGGTATTTTATGAAAAAGGCCATGTTTGAGCATTTTGGTCCAAATTTTATTTATAAAGGTAAAGGTCTTTTGAATTATATGATGATGCGCATATTGCAATTTAGGCGAATGAGATTACCCAAGCCTTTGCCCCGCGAAGAAATTAAAAAATATCTAGCCAAAGGGGGTTCACGTGCCTAAAACTAACCCTGACGGCTCTCAAAAACAGGGAACCATTGCTAAATTTAAGCAAATCTATCAATATACAAAAGAAGGGGAACCTCGCATTGGTTTATATTTAGTTTTAGCGATTATCGGCGGAATTGTCATATCGATTCCATTTATGTTTTTATTTAACAATTTCATATATCCAGAAATTTTCGGTTTGCTGACTGGCGCTATTGCGGCCATGTTGATTTTGTCTCGTATCGCCGATCGGGTTGGTTATGATTCGGTAGTTGGAAAAACTGGCGCAGCTGGAGCCGTCCTCAATACTATTACTCAAAGCAATTGGAGTTTCGCTACCGAGCCAGTCGCAGTCAACCAATCAACTCGAGACTTAGTTTATCGCGGTATTGGTCGAGCGGGGATTGTTTTAGTCACGGAAGGGCCTGTAAACCGAGTACGGCCGTTAGTTAAAAAAGAAGAACAAAAAGTCAAACGAGTAATTCCTAATATTACAGTAACCCAGATTTACTCAGGAGAAAGCAAAGATCAAGTGTCGGTTCGTAAGTTGAGAAAAACTATTCTTAAATTGAAACCTGTTTTGACCAAAGCTGAACTTGACCAAGTCAAAACCCGAATGAAAGCTTTAGGTACGTTTAACTTACCGATTCCTAAAGGTATCGATCCGATGAAAGTCCGTCCAACTCGGAAAATTCGTTGAACTAAAGGATGGTGCAAATTTAGATTGGCCTAGCGCCGATTGTATGCGATTACCCCAGTTAAACTAATATCATGTTGAATCAAGAGGTCAAATTTCAATGGGAGAAATTAGTTGCGCAAATTAATCAAGATCGTATAGCCTATTATATTCATGATAATCCAGTTTCTTCAGATCAAGAATACGATGAGCGTATGCATGAACTATTAGAGTTGGAACGTCAATTCCCGGATTTGGTTACTCAAAATTCCCCCAGTCAAAGAGTCGGCGCGCAATTGGAAGTTGGTTTTGAAGCAGTTCCGCATCCCAGCCGTCTATATTCTTTAGACGATGTGTTTGAAATGGACAAATTGGACGATTTCGACAGCGCTGTCGATCATGCTTCGAACTCTGTCTTTGTTAATCCTGGGACTTTGAGCTCAGACTCTCATACCAGCTTCAATTTAGAGGCTAATAAACATGAGGACTCTAACTCCGAAAAAATAGATGCAGGAAAATATTTATGTGAATTGAAAATCGACGGTTTGAGCGTTAATTTAGTATATCAAGATTCTTTTTTAATCAAAGGTTTGACTCGAGGAGATGGCGAGGTCGGTGAAGATGTCACGAACAATATCTATACAATCGAATCAATTCCCAAACGTTTACCTGGCTCGATCAATATCGAAGTGCGCGGAGAGGTCTTTTTAGCTAAAAAAGATTTTGAGACCTTAAATCGCCAACAAGAAGAATTAGCTAAACCTTTATTTGCGAATCCTCGAAATGCAGCTGCTGGAAGTTTGCGCCAAAAAGACCCTAAAGTCAGCGCATCCCGTAATTTGTCTTTTTATGCTCATGGAGTCGCTGGAGAGGTCGACTATACGAAACAATCCCAAGTTTATGAACTATTCCATGAGTGGGGAATTCCTATTTCACCGTACAACCGAGTAGTCAACACAATCGAAGACGCCAAAAAGTATATCGAAGAGTATGGCGATAAACGTTCTGAAATCGAATACGAAATCGATGGAGTGGTAATTAAAGTCAATGATTTGGGTCTTCAACGAGAATTAGGATTTACCTCAAGAATTCCGCGGTGGGCGATTGCTTATAAATATCCTCCCAGCCAAGTGCATACTAAGCTTTTAGATATTCAAACCCAAGTAGGGAGAACTGGTCGAGTCACTCCTTTTGCAATTTTGGATCCTCAAGTCTTGTCGGGATCAATCGTGAGTCGAGCTACATTACATAATGCCTTTGAAATTGAACGTAAAGATATTCGGATTGGGGATACGGTAATTTTACAAAAAGCTGGAGATGTGATTCCGCAAATTGTTGGACCAGTTCTAAAGTTACGCAATGGTACAGAACAAATTTTCCAAATGCCGACTAAATGTCCAAGTTGCGGCGCTCTTTTGGTGTATGAAAAACTGGGGGATGCGGATTTGCGTTGCCCGAACTCTGAAGATTGTCCCGCCCAATTAGTCGAACGAGTGATTAATCTAGCTTCAAGGAAAGCTTTGGATATAGAGGCTTTAGGAGATAAATCAGCTTTGGCTCTTTGCGAAAATATTATATCGTCGATTGAAAACTTTTTTGATCTGGACGAAAAACAATTATCTCAAAATGCTTTTTTCGTCAATCTTTCTGGCGAGTTATCAAAAAACGCGCGAGAATTGTTGAGCCAGATTCGACAAGCCAAGACTAAATCGTTAGATCGAAAATTAATTGCTCTATCGATTCGTCACGTGGGGCCGAATTACGCTAAGTTATTGGTTAAGCATTTTCCTGATTTAGATACTCTCGCAGCAGCTAATCCTGATCGCCTAGCTGAAATCAATGGTATCGGCCCTGAAGTCGCATTATCGATTTTTGATTGGTTTCAAGATTCGCGACATCAGGCCATTATCCAAAGTTGGAAAAAAGCTGGTGTGACTTTCGATTCGGACTCTTATCGATCCAATTTTGATTCGGACGTAAAATTGCCTTTGTTTGGATTGACCATTGTCCCTACCGGTACTTTAGAAAATTTTACTCGCGAATCGATTAAAGTTACTATCGAGTCCAACGGCGGGAAAGTGACAAATTCGGTTTCGAAAAACACCGACTATCTTTTGATTGGGAAAAACGCTGGTTCAAAACTTACTAAAGCTCAACAGCTTGGAGTTAAAGTTATCACGGAGCTAGAGTTTGTCCAGCTGCTAGAGTCGCCAGCATAGACTGGAATATATTTTGTCATGGCTTTAGGATCCTTTTTTTCTCCCCTTTTTTTCGTTGGAAAATATTTGTAGTTGATGTTTTCTTGCGATTCAATTAGGTTTCGATAAGTATTCTATTAAGCTATTACTATGCGTAGGGGGAAAATTGTATGCACACTTGGGCCCTCGACTTCGACTCCCCAAGTGATTAAACGTTTGATTTTTAAAGGAATGAATGTAGCACGTATTAACATGAGTCATAGTGATCATAAGGAGGCTACTAAGTTATTTGATCGCGTTCGTAAGGCCGCGAAATTGACTAATCGCCCTGTCGCCATAATGATAGATTTACAAGGCCCCAAAATTCGTCTGGGCTCTTTTGAAACCGATGATTTATACATTTTGAAAGTGGGGGATTCGTTTACGATTACAACTCGGGATATTGTCGGAACGGCGGTTTCGGCTTCAACGACTTATCTTGGTCTCCCTCAAGACTGTAAAGTCGGCGAAAAAATTCTGTTAAACGATGGAAAAGTCGAGTTAAAAATTAAAGAATTAACCGATACTGACATTATATGCACGACTACGGTCAGCGGCCCCATCGGTTCTCACAAAGGAATTAATTTACCTGGCACAGCTGTTTCTATTCCAGCGTTGACCACTAAAGACCAAGATGATTTGCGTTGGGCCTTGCATCATGGGGCTGATTTAATCGCCATGTCATTCGTGCGCTACGCTTCCGACTATAACGATGCTTTGAAAATTATGCATGAGGAAAACATCCGTATTCCAGTCTTGGCCAAAATCGAAAAACCTCAAGCTATAGACAATTTAAAAGAAATCATTGACACATTTGATGCATTTATGGTTGCCCGCGGAGATTTAGGAGTGGAGATGAGCGAACAGAAAGTCCCTTTGTCTCAAAAAGAAATTATTGACCTTGCCCGCGCCGCTGGAAAGCCGGTAATTGTTGCAACTCATATGTTAGAGTCAATGATTGAAGCTCCAGTTCCGACTCGCGCGGAAACATCTGATGTGGCTAATGCAATCTTAGATGGGACTGACGCAACTATGACTTCTGGCGAAACTTCGGTAGGAAAATTTCCTGAAATCACAGTTGAAACCATGGCCACGATTTCAAAATACCAAACCACTTGGGGTTTACAACATTTACCACAAATTGCTCTAGCTGATCGTTCGGAGATAACTTCGGTCGCTTTATCTTCGGTCGCTGAGGCTGAGAGTTCTAAGGCAATCGCTATCGTGGTTTTCGCACGGTCAGGGAATACCGCTCGGAAAATTGCAGCTTTGCGCCCATCGACTACAATTATTGCTATTACTGATATTGAACATACTTACAATATGTTGTCTTTGTCCTGGGGGGTGATTCCGCGGCTAATTGATAGTTCTGTTTTCCGTGATTCAGAAGTTTCTTTGGTTTCGATTGCCGAGGAGCATACAAAATCCTTGATTGGCAAATCCGCTAAAGGTCGCATTATCGTTTTGTCCGCACTTTCTGATGATATTTATCTAATCAATCATCAACTTGAACCATTTATTTAGCCCATTGTTGCGGGCAATAATTCGAATCGGCGTTTGTGATCCGTTATTTTTCAAAAAATCCTTTCTTCGATTAACTAGCGCGATTTAGCGTTATTAATCGAGAAAAATAAGTAAGCTGTAATGAGATGACTGCCGCCCTTACCATAATCGTCGTAGTTTTAGGTATTATGCTTTCGATTGTTTTGCATGAATTTGGCCATTTTGTTCCAGCCAGATTGTTTGGCGTTCCCTGTCCAGAATTTTTCGTAGGTTTTGGACCTAAGATAGTTTCTAAGACGTGGCGCGGAACTGAATGGGGCATTAAGTGGATTTGGCTGGGGGGATATACCAAAATTGCGGGAATGTTTCTGGGGCCGCAAGAAGGCCAAAAAACTCCCAAAGGTTTCATTGGCGAGATGATCGACGAGACTCGTAAAGAATCTCAATCCACAATTCCACCAGGCCAAGAGGCTCATGCATTTTATTGGCTTTCGGCTCCTAAGAAAATTATTTGTATGGCCGGAGGAATTTTTATGAATTTATTGTTGGGAACAATCTTCTTTATAATTGCTTTCGGGTTGATTGGTGCGCCTTCTGGGACTGAGACCATCCATTTAGGTTTTCTAAATATTTTACAAATCGTAGGCGAACAAATTGGAGCGACATTTCAAGCTGTTTTAAGTCTGCCCGTTCAGCTGGTTAATTCAGTCGTTTCGGTTTTTAACGGTGCTCCTCGGAATCCAGATTCGCTGATTTCGGTAGTCGGCTTAGGCCAGATCGCGATCCAAACAGTCGGAAGCTCGAGTAGTTTTGCGATGGCAGCTTATACGATGCTCTATTTACTGGGTTCGTTGAATGTTGGCTTGTTTGTTTTGAATTTGATACCGTTATTACCTTTGGACGGAGGTCATGTGGTCAATGCTTTGTACGAAGCTGGTAAGAGGTTAGTCTTTCGTATTCAAGGTAAACCAGCTCCTGGCCCAGCTGATCTTGCGCGAGTTCAACCGCTGGGCAGTTTTGTGTTTTTGCTTTTGATTCTGATGGGATTCATTTTGGTTGCCGTTGATATTGTCAACCCTATTAATTTAAGTTAGCCGATAAGTGATCTTATGAATTCCCGCGCGCGTTATCCTGGTCGAATTGTAGTTGATCTAGCGGCGATTAAGCATAATGCTCTTAAAGCTAGAGAGCTCAGCGGTGCGAAATTGTTAGGTGTAGTAAAAGCTAATGCTTATGGCCACGGGTTGGTTGAGAGTGCGTTAGCCTTCTTAAGTGCTGGAGTTGAATATTTAGGAACCGCTCAACCATTTGAAGCAATTCGTTTACGTAAAGCGGGGATTACTCCAGAGTTGACTAAAATATTAACTTGGTTAATCTCGACTAATACGGACTTAGAACAATTGGTAGATTTGGATATTGATTATTCCGTGGGAAATTTCGAAGTATTAGCTCGAACTCAGCGATTGAGTGATTATTTAGGGCGTCCTATTGACATTCACGTTAAATTGGATCTCGCTTTCGGTCGAGACGGGTTCCGTCCCGAAGATCTAGAACCCGTCATTGAAGCTTTGAGCGATGCGGCTCGCAAAAGTCAAATTCGCATTAAGGGAATATGGTCCCATTTTGCGTTGGCTGATGAACCCTTGGACGAAGACAGTTCGAAGTTGGTGGACTTTGCTCTAGTTTTTCGTGAACGTTTGCGTTTTCAAGGAATCGATACTGGTTTGTTGCATTTGGCTAATTCCTATTCTTTAATTTTGAGTCCTGAATATAACTTTGATATGGTTCGTCCTGGGTTTTATTGTTACGGTTTTGCTTCAGATGACAACCTCTTAAGACCGGAAGTTTTAGGGACTGTTCCGGCTATGCGTTTGGAGGTTGAGCTATCTAACATTAAACCAGTGTTGCCCGGAGAAGGGGTGAGCTATGGGCATTTGTGGATTGCTGACCAACCAACTAAGATTGGCGTACTCCCAATTGGATACGCTGATGGTTATCCGAGGTTGACTAAAATGGCTAAAGCGTATTCTCGTAAGACGTCCAAATTTTATCCTGTGCGAGGGACTATCTGTATGGATCAAATGTTCATCGACTTAGGTAAAACTCCAGACTTGAAGCTCGGCGACGTTTTGGAATTATGGGGGAAAGAGCCCATTCTCATTAGTGATGTTGCGATTCAAGCTGGGACTATTCATTGCGATGTTGTTACAAACTTAGGAAAATCGATTCCGATTTATTACGAAAACGTAGACGCGTTAGGCGATTTAGCAAAGATCTATGAAATCAACTCGTGGCTTGAATAAGAACCAATTATTTCGTTGCCAAAGCCCTGAGCAGTTAGAAGAGGTCGGAGAAATTTTGGTACAGAGATTTTTAGATACTCATTTATTTTTGTTGTTCGGAAAACTAGGTGCTGGAAAAACCACTTTAACCAAAGGCATTGCGCGAGCTTTGGGAGTAAATGTAGAAATTGTCAGCCCGACCTTTACTTTTTCGCGACTGTATAAAACGTTCGCATCAGTCGCATCCCCGTCAGTTGCTAATGGATCCGCTTTGAATCCTTCCCCCTCTGCTGTTGCATTAAGTTTGCCTCATTTTGAAACTTTCGAGCCAGGGTCTAGTTCATCTCATTTTTCTAAATCATCCGAAGTACTTTTACGACCATTTGCTTCAACCAGCACTCCCAAAATATCTAAAACTTCCAACTTCAATTTACTGCATGTTGATTTATATCGATTATTGGATTCCAATGACCTAGTCAATCAGCTCGACAGCTTGGGCCTTGACGAAGCTTTAGAAACTGGAGATGTGGTTGTTGTAGAGTGGCCTGAGCCAATTGTGGGGTATTTTGATAAATATATTCAAGTAGTTATTAATGTATTGGCTGACGAAGTAAGGGAGGTGGAAATTGTACCGCATTAAAAGTTATGTACGTCGAACCAACCGTCTAAATCAACGTCAAGCGCAAGTTTGGGATCAATTAGGCCCTCAATATTTTTGGCGTTTTCCTCCGATTGTAACGATTGACCATAAACTGTCCGGGGCTGGTTCAATTGAAATTGATGCTGCTTCAACCTTAACCGTAAGTAGATTTTCGACAATAGATATTTTAGAAATCGGCGTTGGCAACGGCGAAAATATTGTTTACGCAGCTGAAAAATATCCTAATTGTCAGTTCTTAGGGTTAGAAGTATATCGACCAGGATTGGCTAACACTCTTTTGAAACTCAAGCATAAGCCATTGCAAAATTTGAAACTGATGGACATTGACGCTATTGACGCTTTGGAACATTTTGCGGTTCATTCATTACGAGAGATTTGGATTTATTTTCCCGATCCGTGGCCTAAAAAGCGTCATCACAAACGGCGATTAATTAACTCTGGTTTTTTGGAGTTGTGTAGTAAAACGTTACGGCCAGCTGGAATAATGCGTATAGCCACAGATTGGTTGGATTATGCTGAACAAATTATTGAAGTTTTTGAGCAGTTTCCGGTGTTTAAACCAGTTGAAATGGCTCGTAATAGGCAGGTTACTAAGTTTGAACAACGGGCTATTGAAGCGGGTCGAATAGTAACTGAGTTGACGTATGAGTTGCTCGATGTCTAAAATGGTTTAATGGGAACGTGTGTTTTAACTATTGATACTTCTTTCGGCTTCGCTGTAGGTTTGGTTGCGGATGAGAAAATCTTAGCTTTTGAATCGGTTTCAGACTCGATGCAGCATGTTGAACAATTATCTCCAGCAATTAACCGAGTTTTACAAATGGCAAATATTGATTTTGAAGATTTGGGTATCATTGCAGTCAATCAAGGTCCAGCTCCTTATACTGGGCTTAGAGTAGGTTTAGCTGCAGCGAAGGCTATGAGTTTGGTTTTGCGTATCCCAGCTGTTGGCGTGTCGTGTCTACAAGTTGAGCGATTATTAGCGTCTCGACAGTTTTTGGAATCTGATATATTGGTAGTAGAAGATGCGCGTCGGAAACAAGTATATTACAGTTATAATTCTGATTTATCTGATCTGGACTACCCAGATGCGATTGTCGCGAAAGTGATTGGACGTAGCTTGAATAAGCCTAAAGGATTGAAGGTTTCTCTGAAGCAATCGTCCGCCCCAAGCGAAGGTTTGTCGCAAATTTCAGCGATTCAACACACAGTATTTCGCGAAAACTCGCAACCAACTCAGACTAGGGAGTTCGATGTTATGCAGCTAAGCAGTTCAGGGGTGGCTAATCCAAAATCTTCGACCAATTCAAGACTTTCAGTCAATTCTAAATTTCAGCGTGATTTAGTGATAGTCGGCTCAGGCGTGGCAAAATATCAATCTGTTTGGAGAAAGCTTCAAGCTAGTTATTATTTGAATTCTAAATTGGCGGAGCCAGATTCGGTTTTAATATATGCGAATTTAGCTCAATTTAAAATTCAGTCGAATAACCATTTAGAAATTGATTTACAGCCTTTATATTTACGGCGGCCTGATGTCCAGTCGAAATAAGTGTTGAAGTTATTATGTTGGGATATTTTTCAGAAATAACCTTTTTCTCCTGGATGGCGCTGGCGTTTTGTCCGATTTTAGCCGCTCTAGTTTGGGGGAGTCAGGTGGCTAGACGGAGGGCTCAAGGAAAAGATGGATCAGTCAAACATAATTTCATCTTGTACATTTTTTGGTTATATGTGATCGCTATGACAGTGATGCTTACTGTATGGCAGATGCCTGCGGATTTTACTGGCTTGTGTGCAAATCCATCCTCAGCCATGCAACCTAATTTTGATGTATGGTTTTTTTTGGTGGACTTTCAACACCATCCAATCTCCACCAGTATTCAGATGCTGGCAAATTTTTTGTTATTTATTCCTTTAGGGGTATTTTTGCAAAGTCTGTTTAAATTGAGTTTTGGAAAATCGTTCCTAATCGGAGCAGGAATTCCTATGTTGATTGAAGTATCTCAATGGACAGCTGTTTTTGGTTTGTTTCCATGTAATTTTCGGACATTTGATATCGATGATTTGATACTAAATTTTTTGGGAATAATTTTGGGCTGGGGGATTGCTCGATTGATCAGAAAACCTTAGTTTGCTGGATAATCCGCTGTGGGCTAAACTTATTTGGTGGAAAAATCGGAAAAGAGTTACCGACATTGGGTCTTTAGGTGGTTTTTTATAATTGGGATAGTAGGACTAAGCGTTTTAAATACTTGGATTCCTTTGCATGGAGCACCTTCAGAATCTCCTTCGCCTAGCGAGAGCATTGTTGCCCCATCTGAATATAATCCAGCTACTTTAGTAGAGCAATTGACCGATCCCACGAATATTTTGTCGGACAATAAACCTAAAGTTTTAGAAGCGATTAATCAAGTTTTAGCTGATAGTAAAGAGCGATTATACGTAGTATTCCTACCACGTTTTGATGGGGCAACGACTCCTGATGAATGGGCGGCTAAGACTGCGGAACTGAGCGGTTTTACTTCAAATTGCGTCCTTTATGCGGTCGCTTATGAGTCTGGTCATTTAGCGATTTATATACCTAAAGACAGTAAAAACCTTAGCTTCGATAAAATTTCTAATATAGCCGATGCCGCCCAACCCTTTTTAGAGAATGCAGCTTGGTCAGACTCGGTCAAAGCCGCTGCGGCTTCGATTATCAATCAAACAGTCATCCAGACTGAAAACTACTTAATCGTTTTTTCTATTATAGGCGTTGGCATCTTAGGACTTATTGGATATTTGTTATGGTTTTTCGTGTTTCGCAGCTCGGCGAAAGCTAAAAGGCAGGCCAAGAGGAAAGCTAAAGTTCGACCTCTTGGTGAAGTTGAAGAATTACATCAAAATTTAGAGTCGATTGACCCTAATGTAAGTTCAACTAATTTGGCTGCTGAAAAAATTTCATCATGGATATCTAATCATCGAACCAAGTCCGCTAAGTCCAAAGGCAATCGTCGCCGCGTTCGCTAAAAATTTAATTATTATGAAGTTTCGGTTTAGGCATGTAGAAGGTATTTCAAGTCGTGTAGGCGTAGAGGTTGAATATCAACGCCGACAATAAATTGTCAATTGAAAAAAACAAATGTTTGATTCATTCGTAGCCGGAACAATTTCGCCCAAGAAAACGAGTTAAGCTAAAATTATGTGGACCAGGTTTTGGGTCGTTTTGGGAAAGTTTGTTAGTTCAATAGTCCGTCTGCGCTCGACAGGCTCAGCTTTTCCTGGACGGATCGTTGAATTATTTGATCGAAATTTCCTGAAAAACATTTTGGCTCAACTGCCTTTAGGGGTTGCAATTATTACAGGTACGAACGGTAAGACTACTACAACTAAGATTGTAACGGCCCTGCTCGAGGCTCATGATTTGAAAGTTTTCACTAATCCGTCTGGCTCTAACATGACGCGAGGGATAATTTCTTCACTCTTAAGAAGGGTACAATGGAATGGAAAACTTGATTACGACATGGCAGTTTTAGAATTAGACGAAGCATACAGTATTCAGTTCTCCCGACAAGTAGCTCCAGATTATGCTCTGGTTTTGAATTTATTTAGGGATCAATTAGATCGTTATGGCGAGATTGATTCGACCGCTAAAAAATTAGAAGAAATGATTTCACGGGTTAAAACTGGTTTAGTATTAAATCGAGAGGATCCTTACGTAATGCGACTTAACCAAAGCGCGCAAATCGAGGCGGTATATTTTGGTTTAATCTCTCGGATTCGTTTGCTGATTAAAAATGATGATGAATTGTATTCCAGTTCCGATTTGTCATTTGAATATTCGCCATATGCTAAATGCGACTTGACTGATTATCGAAAAGGCGAAATTCAATTCAATTATTTAGGCGAAAATTTACGCTCAAAATTTCAATTGATTGGAATTCATAACGCTTTAAATGCGGTCGCTGGATGGTCTTTAGCTTCTGAAATTTTAGGCGATCGTTTTCGTTTAGATTTGTCTTTAAACGCATTAGCCAAAATTAAGCCCGCTTTCGGTCGGGGCGAAATAGTGCATATTCAAGGGGTGGAAGTAGAGATAATGTTAGTGAAAAATCCTTCAGGGTTCCGTTATGCTTTACAAGATGATCAAAGCCCTCAAGCTCAACGTATGATTGTGATTAATGATGCGTTTGCTGATGGACGAGATGTGTCGTGGTTATGGGATGTGGATTTTCGCCCATTGATTCAAGTAGGGGTTAATATAGTGAGCGGAGTGCGAGCTTTTGATATGGCTATTCGTTTACTGTACGATGATGTTCCAATTCAGAGGGTGATTCCTGAAATCGCGACGGCTTTGAATTATGCTTTGAATAACCGAACAACTTTGCGAATTTATTGTACATATACCGCTATGCTGGCAGTTCGCCGAGGACTAGCTAAATTAATTAAATTGCAAGCGATTGAAGTTTAGGATGAAAAGAATGAATAATAGATTTATAAAAATTCTGCATCTCTATCCCAAAGACATGAACATTTACGGAGATCATGGTAACTTGCTGGTTTTATCTAAACGAGCTCAGTGGTTAGGAATTCAAGTCCAAATTTTAGATTATAATCAAGGTGAGAGATTTCCCACAGATTTCGATTTGTTGATTGGCGGAGGAGGTCAAGACAGTGGTCAAAGTAAAGTTTGTTTTGATTTGCAAAGAGTTGCTGGATCGATTAAATCGGCTGTGGATAATGGAGTGCCTATGCTTTTAGTTTGCGGACTATATCAATTGTTTGGAGAATTTTTTAAACCAATTAAAGGTTCGACTTTGCCTGGTATTGGTGTTTTCCCGTTTTCTACCGTTGGTCAAAAAACTAGGATGATTGGGAACGTATTGGCGCGGTCGCGCGAATTTGGCGATCTGATTGGTTTTGAGAATCATAGCGGAAATACAGTTTTAGACCGATCCGCTGTGCCTTTAGCGCATAAAATACTCCAAGGTTACGGGAATAACACAGACCGCTTGAATGAAGGTTGTCGTATCCAAAATGTAGTTGGTACATACTTGCATGGTTCGATGTTGCCCAAGAATCCCCAAATAGCTGATTGGATGATTGGCAAAGTAGCTCAAAATCGAGGGTGGAAATTGGATTTTTCAAATATGCAAAAGCCTCAGCATTTGGACGATTGGACGAATCAAGCACGAATTTCAGCGAAAAGTCGTCCTTACTAAGTTAAGCTAAAAACTGGAGAACTCGCCTAGTGGTCGATGGCGCACGCTTGGAGAGCGTGTAGGGTGCAAGCCCTCGCGGGTTCGAATCCCGCATTCTCCGCGAATTTATAAAATCAAGGAGGTATTATGGAATTGTTATTTAGTATTAGTTCGGTTGCTTTATTGATTGTGGTTATCGTGTTGCTTTTACGCAAACAGGGCCAGTCTGATTTAGGACAGATTAGCGAATTGATTAAGCAAAGCAATCAAGAGCAACGTGATGCTGTGCAAAAGCAAATCAATGAAGGAGCGACTGAGCAATTTAGACGTTTTGAAATGATTAGTAAGAGTGTGCAACAAACTCTGGATACTAATAGGAGCGAAACTAATAAAACGCTAGCAGAAAGCCGTAGCGAAACTGTCAATACTTTGGACATCAGTCGTAAAGAAACTAACCAAGTGTTGGAATCATTTCGGGATAGATTAGAACAGCAATTGAGTGTAATGCAACGCGCGAATTCGGAAAACACTGATTTAGTGAATCGAAAAATTGAAGAGCGTTTGAAGGTTTTACAAGAAAGCAATGAAAAACGGTTAGAGCAAATGCAGGGGGTGGTGGACGAAAAACTGCAAAAAACTTTGGATAGCCGTCTGACCGAATCGTTCAAACAAGTAGGAGCTCAATTGGAGAGTGTTCAAAGAGGGGTAGGCGAAATGAAAACTTTGGCCGCTTCAGCTGAGAGTTTAAAAAACGCTTTGGTGAATGTTCGGGCGAGAGGGGCTTTCGGCGAAGTGATCTTAGAAAAATTATTAGCTGATACTTTGGCACCTAACCAGTATGAACGGAATGTAAGAATTGGCGATAAAATTGTGGAATTTGCCATCAAACTGCCTGGAAAAGATGATGCTTCTCCTTTGTATTTACCAATTGATTCTAAGTTTCCGGTTGAGGCGTATAATCGTTTATTTGAAGCGGACATTAAATCCGAAATCGATAACGCGAGAGCAGATTTAGCGAAAAATGTTGAAGCGCGAGCCAAGGAAATTTCGACAAAATA
>JAITFB010000055.1 GCA_031281695.1 Candidatus Servula neotermitis | reverse complement strand
GTGGATGTTGTGTCAACGGAAGTTATGCTATCGTCGCTGTTGTCAATGCTACTGGCGGACGTGTCGTTATCGTTACTGCTGGTCGCATCGTTATCGTTACTGCTGGTCGCATCAGAGGTACTGATTATTTCATTGGTATTGTTACCAGCAACCTCATCCTCAAGTGCGTAAATCGGATACGGATTGATTATAGAAATTAAGATTAATGCTAGTGCTGAAACAAAACCGGCGGACCGTTTCATGCTATCGTTGAGCCTTTCGGGAAATAAACGAGAAAACCTCGACCTGTTGGAATTGACCATTGTTCATTTTTTTTAGTTTATATGAAAGCTGCAAAAATTTTATTCACGATACATGCAACCGATAAGAATTGTTCTAAACGATGAGGACCTAAATCAGTTAAACTGATCTCGACGCCCCGTTAGCTCAGCGGTAGAGCATCTCACTTGTAATGAGAGGGTCAGGTGTTCAATTCACCTACGGGGCTCAGCTCGCTTCGCTCGAAATTTTAGTAGATAACAGATTGTTCTACGGGATTGCTTCAAACTAGGCGCTTACACTATCCAGCCTAAATATCATGACTAATCCCTAGTCTCGAATTCCTTCTTTGCTAGAATAAACTTTCGCACCGAAAATTAATGTGATGCTGGAAAGAGATGCAAAAATCAACATAACAGTCGAAAGAACAGAAAAGGTATTACCTAAGTAACCTACGATTGGACTAAAGATCGCAGGAAGAACAGTCATCATCATGCCCAATAATCCAGAAGCGGTTCCAGCTAAATCTCCTTTATCGTGTAAAGCCAAAGAATTGGCATTGGCTGAAATGGGATTAGAAGTAGCGAACACTAGAAATAAAATCGGAAGTAATACAACGGCCTCACTAATGAAATACGAAGTAATAGTCATGACTAAAATCAAAAACCATTGTAATGGTTGCGCAACCCTAAGAATTTTTTGCGGAGCTATCCTCGTAACCATATACGCATTGATTTGAGAACCGCAAATCATTCCAATTCCAGTAACTGCAAAAGTCAATCCGAAAGCTAATTGGGTAAAACCCCAATCATTTTCGGCGATAAATGGCGCGGACATAACCCAACTCATCATAATCACGCTCACTACTCCATTATTAATCGCGAAAGACAAGAACCTCAAATCGCTTAAAATTCGTTTCCAAAGCCGAAAAATATGCAATAGATTAATCTGCTTAATTCTTTGACTACGCGGATGAGTATCAGGTAACCAAAACCAGCAAATTACCCAATTAATCGCGCCAATAATCGCAAGCAAAACAAATACGAATCGCCATGAAGAATACATAATTACGATCGAGCCAATTGATGGAGCAATCATCGGCGCAACCCCTATCACTAGAACAATGCGAGACAACATTTTAGATAAATATCGGCCTGTGAATAAATCACGGTTAATAGCCATAGCGATTACATTAGCGGTTGCATTCGTTGCGCCTTGAATAAAGCGAAAAGCCATTAATTGATAAACGTTAGTCGCCCAAGCGCATAATAAACTCAAAATACAATGCACAAACAACCCTATCAGAAGTGGGCGCTTGCGTCCATAACGATCAGACAGCGGTCCAACCAAAGCTTGACCGCAGGCCGCGCCCAACATCGTTGTCGCTATAGTCAATTGAACGGCTGTGTCAGTAGTTTGGAATTCTCCTGCAATAGTAGGCAAAGCTGATAAATACAAATCGCCCGAAAAAGCCGGGAGCGCGCATAAAAACCCCAGCATACTTACCCATGTCGCATGGCTTTTATCTTTGGTTGGAAAAGGCAAGTGCGCGCGAACAGTTTTGGGTAAAGGGGTGGGCATTCATTTAGCTTAACTCGCTTCACTTTCAGCTGTTAGCATTATCCGATCAAAATTCGTAAATTCGTTAAAATCAAAATTCAAACCCTAAGTTAAACTAATCGAAAGTAGACAAATGAGAGTTATAATTCAATGAAAACCTTGTTGCCAGAAATTCAATTCCTCAGGATGATTGCTGTTCTCGCTGTGTTCGCATACCACCTTTGGCCTCAATCCATCATCGGTGGGTTTGTAGGGGTTGATATGTTTTTCGTTATTTCTGGATATTTAATTACTGGGAAAATATTTCGTGAAATTCAAAAGAGAAACGTTTTCAGTCTAAGTGAATTTTATGCCAATCGTTGCCGTCGAATACTTCCCGCTGGATTATTTTGTATCAGTATAAGCGCTATTTTGGCAATGATTTTTCTCCCTTTGACTCAGGCTCAAAGTCTGCTGGAACAAGGGTTAGCATCAATATTTTACGTCCAAAATTGGTATTTGGCTTCCAATTCAATTGCTTATGACGCTCAAGGGGAATTGGCTACGCCCTTTCACCATCTTTGGTCATTGGGGATTGAAGAACAGTTTTATATCATATTGCCAGTTTTGATTTTTTTTGCTGTTTGGCTTTATCAAAAACTGATAAATTCCGCTCATAAATTCCGCTTTTTCAGTCTTAATAAATTCGCATTCACTTTAATTGTCATACTAGTATTATGCTCATTTACCTATAACATTATCGCAACCGCTGGAAAAGGGTCTTCCGATGTATATTTCATGACGACTAGCCGACTTTGGGAACTAGGGGTCGGCTCTTTATTGACCTTACTTACTATCCGTAGCCACAACCAACGATTGCGACTAACCGCTTTAGGGCTTGGCTTACTGATAGCCTTTTTGAGTATTATTATAATTCCTTTTACTAACAGTTTTCCAGGTTGGATTGGTCTCGCTCCGATCATAGCTGCTGTATTAATTATTATATCTAGCGCAATTCATCAAAACCAAAAAACTAATTTTGACTCAAATATTTTTTTTGACCAGCCTTTAGCTCTTTCAGTCGACCGTTTGATTAATGCCCGACCTTTGCAATACTTAGGCAATATCTCTTATTCGCTTTATCTTTGGCATTGGCCCGTTATTGTCATTTACCCTTGGGTAACTGGAAATTTTAATTTAACGTTTTTGGACGTTGGCATCATTTCCGGAACTGCTCTAACTTTAGCTTCATTTTCTTACTACTATATTGAAAACCCCATTCGATTTTCTCCAAGATTAATCCCTAGAAAAGTCCTATCGCTAGGTTTAGCTGGATTGGCTATGCTATGTGCTGCTGGAATTATTTTTATCCCTTACGTTTATGCCCAAGCCCAAATAGCTAAATATGATTCTCCGCAAAATCAACCTGAGGGTAATGCAACGAGTTTTACAAACGACCCAACTGAAACTACCGATATAAATGATAGCAGCGATACTGCTGACTTAAGTAATTCGAACAACAACTTCGGACCTAACCCTTCCAGCTCAGATTCATCTCAAACCCTTATTCCAACCAAATTAGAACAAGGCGCTCCCTTTATGTTCTATTTACAAGCTCAGGCTGGAATTCTCGATTCAACCAAAGTACCCTCGAAAATTCTCGAGAATTTTAATCCTTCCTTTTTGGATCCCCAAGACAATAAAGTAATTACGCCTAACCCTTTTTCTAATCTGAGCGATACTGGACGTTTGCTTTTTCCTGGTTACGATAGTCAATATTGCGATGGGGTTCAAACTACTTATACTCCGCTCTGTCTTTATTCTCCAACCCCCAACCCGACCAAAACGCTCGCTTTAGTTGGCGACTCCCAAATAGTAATGTACTTCGATGCGTTCGCTCAACTTGCTGAAAAACACGATTGGGAAATTCGTACATTTGTGCATAGTGGGTGTCCTTTAGTTCCAGTAGAACGAAAAAATAACGAAGAAGGCTACAATTGCGTAATCGCTAACGAAGCCACGCTACAAACTCTCTTAGATGATCCGGTAGATTTAGTAATCTTAATGGGTTTAACCGGACCTTTCGAAGGAGAAGATGAGGACCCAGATATCGGAGCTAAAGGATTTGTCAAAAACATCAAGGCGTTGACTAAGGCCGGGAACGAAGTCGTAGTATTTCAATCAGCTCCTCGTGTTGAAGGATTCGGCGAGAATCCCTGGCCGATTCTACAATGCTTATATGAACACATCGAAACTCCTGAAGAATGTACATTTTCTCCTTGGAATTTTGCTGAGCATAAATTTTACGAAACAACTCATAAGCTCTTACCAGACATCCCTCTAGTTGATATTAACTCCAGTATTTGCATCAATTACCAAAAAAACGCTCGAACCGAAGTTGAATACGCTAAAGGCCAATGCTACTATGTAGTAGGGAACATGTTGACTTTACGCGATCATTTCCATTTAACTTCTCAATTCGCAAGTTCTTTAATCCCTTATTTTGAACCTACGCTTTTAGCTGCGTTAGAATAAATTTGCCTAAATTAAAACTGTATGTAATACCAAAAGCTAATACTTGACGTACTCGTTTTCAAACAACTTATTTTACTAATAAGCCAACCGTAACTAAATGATGTCACGCAAGGCTTGAATGCGAGCTTGACCTTGAAGAATGTCGATAAAAAGTTGACCTTTCAAATGTCCGCATTCATGTTGAATCATTTTTGCGAAAACATTTTCTCCGCAAATTATTTTTGTTTTACCATCTAAATCAATGCCTCGGCATTTTGCTTTAAGCGAACGTTGGCTTAAATAATATTGAGTCGGAATTGACAAACATCCTTCTTCAGTTTCTTGAATGGTTTTGGATAAATAGGTAATCTCTGGATTCAAAATGTATCCAATCTCTCCTTCAATATTCCAAGAAAATGCCTGTAAACTCACGCCAATTTGATTAGCAGCTAAACCAGCTCGACCTTCTTGATTAACATTTTCCAAGAGATCTTCTACTAATTGCTTGACTCCTTGATTGATATCTAAGATTGGGTCGCATGGGGTTCGTAAAACCGGATCGGGAAAAATAACAATATCGCGATGACTCATAAGGTTAGATTAACCGATTTAATTGAACTCGAGCAATAACAAGTCTCCAAAGACCAAGTGGGTCGCAATATATCTCGTACTTGATCTCCAATAGGATTTATTCCGTAACCGCTAGCGAGACTATGAGCTAATAAAGCATGCAAGCATTTCACTCGAGTCGGCATTCCTCCGGCGGAAATATTATGTAATTCGGGCACGTCTTTCACTAAAGTTCGATCTCTAAGATAAAATTCATGAGCTTGCTGATACTTTTGTCGCATAATTGGATCATTGGCTAATTGTTGATTTAAAGACTTCATCAAACCACTTGCTTCCAGCTTAGACACCGCTTTAACCGCAGACGCTAAAGTCAGCCAATAGAATGTAGGAAAAGGAGTACCGTCGTCTAAAAGAGGCTGGACGGACACAACAGCTGGGTTAGAACAAACGCAACGAGCTTGAACGTACAACAATCCTCTAGGCGTTCGACCAATATGTTTTTCCACGATTTTTATATCCGCGGCAGTCGGAGGTTCAAAAACTTTCATATGCTCGTAAAATCTCATCAGCTAAGAGCTCTCTGGCTTCGTCACTTCCTGGGTGAAATCCATCGGCTGAAAGCATGTCTTGATTATCTTGCATGACTTCAGCCCAATCCGCTACTCTTACGTTAGAATGCTTTTTAGCCAAATCTCGAATGAAACTGGCAAAATCTTTCATAAAATCGTATTGCGAACCTCGGCCTATCCCCGTAACTAAAATAATATGTCGTCTAGGTCCTAGCGTTTTGACAATCTCGGTCATAGCGTCGTAACTGGGCGCAGAAACATTTGTAGCTAATTGCACAATCACCGTGTTAGG
The DNA here is from genome assembly GCA_031281695.1 of Candidatus Servula neotermitis. Lineage (GTDB taxonomy): Bacteria > Actinomycetota > Actinomycetes > Actinomycetales > Bifidobacteriaceae > Servula > Servula neotermitis. Next base: position 18,331 of record JAITFB010000055.1, on the reverse strand, counting down.
CAAACGTTCAGAACTTTTAAGGTTTTTAATAATATCTAAACCAGCTACAGCAAATCGAGATGTTTGGCAATCAACGAATATTTCTGGGATGGCCGCTCGGATTTGAGTGGCGGCATTCAAACAAACTGAATCTCCAATAATTATAACCGGAGCATTAATTAATTCGACAGACTTAGATGCGGCTTCAGCCTTAATGCGAGCCTCAGCGGATTTTTGCTCAGCTTTTTGTTCAACTACTGACGGCGGGTCGGGCCAAAGATCTGGATTATCGTTATCCACTACTGCTGGAACATAACGTTGATTAGCTAAAGTTTGGATTGAATTTTCAATCCGAGCCAAATCACCTTGCCGCGTTTGAGCGACAATTTGCGCTTCAGTAGATGAGATTTTGGGCGCGGTGACTAAAACAAAGATTGCAAAAAACGCTAACCCTAAAGTAAAAATCCGACCTAAATATGCACGCACTCGAAAGTTTACCGCCTTCCGAGGGGTTTCGATTAAAAAATATGTCAATTCCGCTAACGCCAAACTGCCCATAAAAGTAAACCAAACACTGCCAGTCAAATGAAATAACGGATAATGAAATAAATAGATAGCAAACGAACGCGTTCCAATCCATTTCGTAAAAGGGGTATCCCACGGTTTCGTCCAATACAAACTGACAGCAGCTAAAGTTAATATACTCACTAAAAATTGTCCATAAACGAAATAGAATGTCTCATGCAGATCCGAAACAATCATTAAGGCCACAAATCCAATCGCCAACCCAATACAAATAATTAATTTCAGCATTTGCTGGAAACGATCTTTTTCTTGAAAAGCCAAGTCATCGCGAGGAGAGCGTCCGAACCATGTCGAATTTACGCTCGTTCCTAAAGTGTTAGAAGTATAGTAGTCGGAGCTCGCTGTTGGACTAACACGGCTAGCAGACGGTTCAGTGAGGTAATTATCTTGATTGGCCGAACGATCAATCGAGGGATCGGTTCTAATTAATGGTGGAATAATGATAAAAAATAATGCTGCGCCAGCGGAGCCTAACATAAGCGGAAAACCGTGGGTAAAAATCAACATATAAACCAGCGACGGATCAGCGTTATGCTCAATTAAATTCACGCTAAACACATAACTCAATAAAGCCAAAATTATAGCAATAAAAAATATCACAATCGAACAAATCCAGGTTCGACTAAATGAACGCCGACTATAACGACCGAATAAAACGAAAATCAATCCGACTAATAACCCCCAAATTAAATAAAATTGCATTAGCAAACCTAAAAACCAAGTATGGGTAAATAAATTAGGGTTAAGTTGATCCATATAGGATGAGCCAGTCGTAATCAAATAAATATTAGTCGTCCAAGATAAAGCAGCGGCCGAATCACGAGCCAAAGAAACCCTAAAATCTGGAGAAAATAGCCAAGTCAAAGAAACAATTACGACCACGCAAAACAACAGAGCTGGAACAATACGTAACCAACGACGTTTTATCCACTCAAAAAAATTGAAGCCGGAGTAATCGAATTTAGTCAAAATTGAGTTCGTAATCAAAAAACCGCTCAAGACCAAAAATATATCAACGCCAATGTATCCGCCCTTGAACCATCCCCCTCCGATATGATATAAAACGATGGCCAAAATTGCGACACCACGTAAAAGGTTTATCACCTTATCATTTTAACGCCTTTATAAAAGAGATTGAACGAATTCCTCAGGGTCAAAAATTTGCAAATCCGCTATTCCCTCTCCAGTGCCAAGGAGTTTTACCGGTCGTTTTAATGCACGTTGGACATTGAAGATCATTCCCCCTTTGGCTGAAGAATCAAACTTAGTTAAAACTATTCCACTCAAGTCGACCGCCTGATTAAAAGCTTTAGCTTGAGATAATCCATTTTGGCCAGTTGTTGCATCTAAGACTAAAAGTGTTTCACAAAGATCAATTTGTTTTTGTACGACTCGCTTAATTTTACTCAACTCGTCCATTAGGTCTTGTTTATTTTGAAGCCGGCCGGCTGTGTCCAATAAAACATAATCGTAATTTCCGCTTATAGCCTTTTGAACAGTTTGATAAGCCACTGCGCTAGGATCCGAATTAGCCGTTCCCGTTACAATATCAGCTCCGACTTCGGCTGCCCAAGTTTGCAATTGGTCTGAAGCGGCAGCTCGAAAAGTATCGCATGCGCCAAGGATCACTTTTTGATTTTGCGCCCCTAAGCGCCGAGCCAATTTACCTATAGTCGAAGTTTTGCCCACTCCGTTCACCCCAACAAATAAATATACGCTAGGTTTAAGTTGGTTGGATAATGCTCTGCTGGGATATTCTGGAACTTGAACAAATTGGAGTAATTTAGTTTCTAAATCTCCAGGCTCTTCCGCTATCAAGGCAGACATTTCCACGCCAAAATCAGCTCGAACTAAATATTCAAATAGGTCCTTTTGTTCAACAGTTTTTAAACTAAGTCGAGTCCGACCGCCCTCGCCAGCGGGAGATCGAAAAAGTTTACCTTGACGATATGAACTCCAAACCCAAATTGCGATTCCGATTACGATTAACAATAACGCCACCCCTATGAATAATTGTTCCATAAAGTCAGTTTAGCTTCCCTAATCGGTCGAAACAGCTAACATCCTACTGGGATCACCTGAAAATTTGGGTGTTTTTTGTTGAGATGGATTTTCTGACTGCTAGCCTCTAGTTAATTAAATCCTAGAATTATGAAATAATTCCAAGTGACTATTCAGCTACCAAAAAAATCATGCTCTATCACGAAGGCTGCACTACAGTAGAACCTACCGAGAACGACAGCTTATGCATGAATTGAGCCATAGAACCTCGGTTGACCACATCATGGGGACGAAATGTCGTAATTCCAGCATTAAATTTACCCCAAGCTACGGTTTTGCCTGAACCGACAGTTATTTTAGTTGAAGCCAACCAATTGATTGCTCCGATTCGATAAGGAAATTTATCCAAAGGTAAAGCCGCGACGCGAGTTGTTTGATTGTAACCGTCATATTTGACAGTTTCTTGAACTGGAGAAACATCAGGAAATGGTGAGGTTGATTCGCTAACCGGTTGAACTCCAGCAAACTTTTGCATGAACTCAGCCATCGCACCACGGTTAACTGGATTATCTGGACAATATTTAGTCCGAGCTACATCACAACCGACTGTAATTTTGGTATCTGCCAGCCACAGAATCGCATAAAATCGGGCTAGGTTCTCAGCACTTCCGCCTTTTCGGAATTTAACAATATCAATAAATGGATTCGAACGATCTTTGTAAATCGATTCAATCTGGTAGTCAGTAAAGCCAGCTAATTTTTGAAGGAATTGAGCCATGGATCCTCGATTAACGGGATCTTGAGGGCGATAAGTTGTCTTCGTTACGCCGGCCGCAACATGTCCAGAGCCAGAGCCTACCGTGATATTATATCCAGACAACCATTTAATTGATTCAACTCTACCAGCGGTCAATCCAGGCAACTTAGAAGTTTTACTTTTACCGTCTAACGTATAGGTAACTGAAACTCCTTGAGTTGATACATCCGGAAATGAAACACTTGCTAAAGGAGTTTTCTCAACCAACGGAATAACATGCGTAGCAGTCCTATCGTATATGCTAGAAGTTCCATCACTGTATGCAACTGAAGCAGTCAGATCAAACAAATATTTACCAGCAAAACGATTCAATAAGTTCCAAGTTCCAGTTGTTTGAGTTCGGTCAACAAAGGATGTCTCAGAACTTTCTTGAATTGGAGGAAAGCCTTTTAAGCTGTTTTTCGCCGATAGCTTAACTGCCGCAACAATGGGATGAATTTGCTTATAGGTGGTTATGGTGACATCTGACGAAGTGGAGTCGGAGGCAGTGGAATCTGATGAAGTGGAGTCGGAGGCAGTGGAATCAGATGAAGTGGAGTCTGGAATAGTAATACGAGTCGTCGTGACGTCTGAAATTGTTATATCTGCAGCAGACCAACTTGCGTCGATGTTTGAACCCTGCCCAGTCACAGTCAAAGACAACGGCTCAAAATTGAGTTTGGTCTCAGCTAAAAGAGTTTTTAAAGAATTTGGCAAAAAATTCACACTAGTCAAACCAGCTCCCACCAAAACTAAGGCTAGGCTCAATGAACCAATTCTGAATATTATTGATTTATGTCTAAACGATTTAAAATTTTCCATAACGTATTCAGTTTAGTCCCAAAGTGCTCAAGTTCAGTTGACCATATGTAAATATACTGTAAACCCCCCTTGCGGAAGCGGAGGGATTGCACCCCTATTTGAGTTTGCGCGTCTATACCGTTGTTCCTGACGAAACACTAAAATCGTTCTCCTAATTTTCTCCTAACTCAGCATAAATTAGACTGATTATTTATAGTTTTTTGAGTATTTTTGAGCCTATAAATACCCAAACTCTTAGACATTTCGGACATTCTCACTCGCCTTTTTCCTAGCTTTTTGGAATACTAGCTTGCCCGTCTTTGAAACAACAAGGGGTGCGGTCTAGCTATATCGAGGAGTGTGCCCTTTTTTTTGTTTTGATAAATAATTATTTATTAGTAAAATGTAAGTAGGTTCGGGACGCTGAAACCTACTTAGGCGAGGGTTATCGGGTGCATGCCTGAAGATCCTCGCCTTGATTTGAGCGGCACTGTCGGGTTGATGCCTGACGGTTCCGCCTCATTTTCTTATAAGATATTCAACTAGATTGCCTACTTTATTCAACAACAAACGGTTCGATTTAGTCCACTCCATAACTTGAATTAGTTCCTTGTTAGTAAAACTGTCAACAATATCCACTATAATATTTTTTAATATGCTCTGGTGATTTCCTTTCCTTAAGACTTTTTCTAGTCTCCTAATTCCACCATTACGCAAAATTTTAAATTCCCATTCCTCATTATTCCAAATAAAATCAGGCGCGCTTATAGCATTACCAACATCATCATATTTTTGGGCTGGTAATTCAATATCACCGCCTAACGTGTCGATTACCCATTCAGCCTGTTTGATTTCGCGGTCTAAGATTATTCTGTCCTGCTTCGTCTTGGCGGTTCGGTTTATAATTAGCTCGCCTTGACCTGGCTTAGCTAGACGTAGTGCTTCGGCTTTATAACTGCTAATCTTAGGAGTTTCCACTGTTGTAAGTTTAGCTATAACTTAGAGGGTTAGGCTAACTGTTGAAGTAGATTGTCTGAACCTAGATTTAGTCTTTCATCGCTCTTAGTCGCATAATTCATCTTTGTGAGGAGTAGTTAGTAAGTTCCTTTTGTCTCATTACTGCGTATAGTTCGAAATTGTCCTGACGTAAGTTCTCATTGAGTGAAATAACCCCAAACTTTCCTCCCCATTCTAAATTACGCTCTTGGTCGCCTTGCGCTCTTTCTTTCATAATATCCCTAAACGGAACTAGTGTAATCTCTGGTTTAGGAGAGTTTAATTCTTTTATCACTGCTCTTACTTCTTTTGCGGGTAGTTTTTAGGATATTTCAAACAAATTTGCCATAATGTTTTGACTTGTTCCGCTTCATCATTTAACCATTCGTCCACTTGATCGGTTTGTTTTTGCGTTTTGCGTAATTCAGCATTACGAATAATAACATTTTCTACTGGCTCATTAGTCGGTACATATTTTGGGCAATAGCCTACTTTTCCCTTTTCTTTCTCCAACTCCGATGTGAGCTTATCGTAGCTAGAGTACTCGTGTACCTTATGAATTATTTCAAGACATAACTCTTTGTCTGTTTCTTTTAGATTTGATTTTGCGACTTGAAGTATACGCTCGCCTGTATCATCTTTTTTAACCATTATCATTACTGACCTTGGAACTGCCCCGAATTGAACTGAGCCTAACAAACCATTTATAGCCCCCTCGTTTAGATTTTTCCGTAGGTGAGCAGGTAATCCAGCTCTGTAGCTTCGGCATAATCTACCAAATCCCTAAACTCCTCATCATCTAAAAATTCAGTGAACTCGTCGATCAAGTCCTGAAGTCTATCCCTATGATGGCGAACAGATTTAAGTTCTCTTTCCGTTTGTTTGAGTGCTTGAACAAGTTGAGCTTCGCTCATTTGACTAGGTTTCAATTTATGGAGTGAAATCTGCTCAGGATGCTTTTTTGATTTGGGTAAGTCAGCAGGTATTATTTTACCCATTGTTGACAGTTCCCTGATAATCTTTGAGGTGAATGTTGTGATTGTAGTTAAATTGACTGGCAAGTTCTCTTAACCTTGTGTCTGATGTCTCTTGGTAGAGTATGGCTATCTCTGCCATAGAATGCCCTGCAATTGCCATAAGGTCTTTTATGGTTGCTCCTCCGCGAGCGTAGTGAGTTAGGCAAGTATGGCGGAGGTCGTGAAATCTAAATGTTGAGCGTCCGATTTCTTTACGAGCCTTATTAAACACTTTATCGTTGTAATAAGTCCGGGCTAAGGGTTTGCTGTCGGTTGGACGAGCGAATAAATATGATTTAGGAAACCTTTGAGTGTAATTGGCTAAATGTTCCTTGAAATACCCCACTGCTTCATCAGGAATTGGAACAGTCCGCTTGGATTTTGGAGTTTTAGGTTCGGTGATATGCGCTACTCCTGCGCTATATTGAACCTGTTTATTGACCCTTACAGTAAGATTTTTGAGGTCTATGTCATCACGCTGTAAAGCTAAGGCTTCACCTATCCTAAGCCCGCAGTAAGCCCCTAAAACTGTTATTAGGCGGTATTTAGAGGGGGTGACTTCTATGAGGTCTAAAACTTCGTTCTCGGTCAGTAGTGCGTTTCCGATGGTTTGCGCAGTAGTCCGGCTAGTTTTCTTTCTTTGAATAACATCAGCTGGGCTTTTTGTTATGAGGTCGAATTTTTTAGCATTGTTCAATATGAGCTTCAAAACCATAACTGCACTGTCCACCATTTTGGCTTGCGATTTGTCTAACCCCTCATACCATTTTGAGCAGTCCGATTTAGTAATTTCAATCATTTTTTTACCTCAAAAATATGGCTCAATATGATTGCGAAAACTGTCGAAATATGTTCCTCGGCTGGTCTCTCTTAACTCTCGCTCTTTGAGGTGTTGCTTGTCGTAATTATTGAACAAGATACTGTCAAGTTTTTGTTCTTGTTTAGACTTAGGGGCTTCCCAATCATCTGCACTCATTTTATTTCTTATGTTTATTAGAAAACTTTCAGCTTGCGCCCTAGCTTGAAATGGTTGCGGAGCTGAATATCGCACTCCGTCAGTTCTCATATATGAAGCACAAAATAGTCCGTTCTTTTTTTCGTCAATTTTGCCAAATGGTAATCTTTTGCGCCTTGTCGCCATAAGCCTCTTTTTTTCGCTTATCTTTCGCTTATCTCTAAGCGAATAATACCAGTTTAGCCAAATTTAGAATAGATAACCGAATGGCGTTTTTTGCAGTATAGAGGGGAAAACCGCGGGATTTTGGGGAATTCTTAAACCCCCTTGCGGAAGCGGAGGGATTCGAACCCTCGGTACCGTTGCCGGTACACAGGTTTTCAAGACCTGCTCATTCGACCACTCTGACACGCTTCCGTTCAAGAAAATCGGATCTGGAATTAGGAATTAGTTCTGCGATACTGTTTCGCTGAATGAGCTTGCGCTTTTGAACGAGATTTCTAAACTAACCACTAACTGCCAGTCACAATTTCTAACCACTCTTAAAATCCTACCGTAAATTCTTTCGGCAAAGGACCGTAACGATCCGACATTTCATCCAAAACGTCTTTAAGTTCTTCGCGCGTCTGACTGTTAGCCATTTTTTGATACATTTCCAATCGCAACTCATGATTCGGGATATAATCTAAAGGGATGGCTAATTCTTTAATTCGTTTAATGATCAATGATTGACTAACCTGTCCGTTGGTTGACTGGGCTTGTTCATTGGACGAATCTGGAACAATCGATTTTGAATAATCGGAAAGGTTATTTAAACTATCGGCGACCGGGTCAGAAGGGGAAAGTTTTGACTGATCGAATTCTTGCGTTTCAACTACCCCTAGGCCTACTTCCCACGATGACGGAATATGCGGACTTCGCTTAAGCTGCTCTATTTCATCAGAAAGCATTTTCATAAACAAATCGAATCCTACGCCCTCCATTTGACCAGATTGTTCAACGCCCAGCAAATTGCCAGCCCCTCTAAGTTCCAAATCTTTCATAGCCAACTGAAAACCCGCTCCGAGCGCTGAGTTTTGTTTAATTGCTGAAAATCTTTCAAAAGCTGTAGCCGAAACACTTTCAGAATTCGGATACAAAAAATAAGCGTAAGCCTGAGTCGAACTACGTCCAACTCGACCACGGATTTGATGCAATTGAGAAATCCCAAAACGTTGAGCGTCCTCCACGATAACCGTATTAGCGTTAACTACATCCAGGCCATTTTCCACGATACTGGTACAAACTAAAACATCAATTTCTTTTCGGTAAAACTTATGCAAAGTCTGATCTAGTTGTCTCTGAGGCATTTGACCGTGAGCGACAGCGAAAGTGACTATGTCGGGATTAAAGAATTTTTGTAAATTCGCTAATCTTTGATCAATAGTTTTTACTCGATTATACAAATAAAAAACCTGTCCTCCACGCATCACTTCTGCCAAAATACTTCGGTAGACCAAATCATCGGAATACGGTTCAACGAGAGTTTTAATCGCTTGACGATTTTCGGGAGGTGTTGTAATCACTGACAAATCCTTCAAACCGCTCAAAGCCATCTCTAATGTTCTTGGAATTGGCGTTGCACTCAAATATAAGACATCCACATTAATTTTTACAGCTTTCAAAGTCTCTTTATGCTCAACCCCAAATCGTTGTTCTTCGTCAACCACGATTAAACCTAAATTTTGAAACTTGGTTGAGGCTTGGATTAAAGTATGGGTTCCGATCACAATATCCACTTTTCCTTCGGCCAATTCTTGACGAATTCTTCTCGCTTCTTTATCACTTTGAAAACGCGAAAGCAATTCGATTCGGACTGGAAAAGGCTCCATTCGAGCTCTAAATGTTTCATAATGTTGCGTGGCCAACACTGTGGTCGGTACTAAGATCGCAACTTGTTTTTGATCTTGAACTGCCTTAAACGCCGCGCGTACGGCAATCTCGGTCTTACCAAACCCCACATCGCCTAAAATAATTCTATCCATTGGACGAGCTCGTTCCATATCTTTTTTTACCTGAGCGATAATAGTCTTTTGATCAGGTGTCTCTACGAATTCAAAATTAGACTCCAGTTCTTGTTGCCAAAGTGTATCGAGGCTAAACGCATGCCCCCGATAAGCTTGGCGGAGACCGTGCAGACGAATTAAATCAAAGGCGATATGTTTAATATATTTTTGCACACGCTTTTTAGTCAAGGCCCATTCAGCTCCCCCTAATTTATTAATTCGGGGACGGTTATTACCTACGTATTTAGTCAGCCAGTTGACATGTTCAGTTGGGACTAAAAGTTGATCCGCAGGAAACCCACGTTTATAAGGCTTATACTCAACTACTAAATATTCCCGCCGATTGCCGTCGTCAAATTGCAAGCCAATATAACGTCCGATTCCGTGTCTCTCGTGAACAACGAAATCGCCTGGGCTAAGATCTACCAATTGTAGTTCATTCTTACGACGAACCAATTTTTCTGGTTTAGATGTGCTGACGCGAAAAGTCAACAACTGTTCAACATTCAACACTAATAAATCTTCTAACGCAAAACTATTTAACTGTTCAGCTGGCAAAAAACGAATATTACTCAAGGATGCCGAACAATTGACCAAAACTTCGTACAGCCTCTCGTGCATTGCCTTGTTAGCGTATAAAAGATAAATATGTTTATCCGTCTCAGTTTTAATCGATGCGATTAGATTCTCAATCCTCCTATATGTTTGAGTAAGTGCCGAGCCTATCGAAGGTTGATTCATCACGTCGAATTCCGTAAGATTGCAATCAATATCAGCGGCTCTCAAAGCAAAATTGTATAATTTTGCTAATTGATTCCATAAAGCTTCAACTCTAGGCTGATCATAATTAATTGTCCTCCAATTTTCCGGAAGCAAGTCTGACAAGAAAACTGTGTTAAGCGCATCATCAACAGGTTGACTAATTAAGTTCTTCGAAAAATCGACTGACATATTCGACAATTCACTCGAAACAGTTTCCGTTAAAGACTGATCAATATTAGAATACTTATTATTTCCAGCAGACAAATCATCCGCTTTATCAAAGCGAATATCAGGTATTATGCATTCTGAAACTGTGATGTCAGCTAAAGATCTTTGGTCCAACAATGAGAAATATTTCACACTGTCAAACTTATCTCCCCAAAAATCAAAACGGTAAGGATGTTCTTCTAAGGGCGAAAACACATCAATCACAGACCCCCGAACAGCATATTCACCACGTTCTTCGACTAACTCGACTCTATGAAACCCCTTATTTTTGAGATCAGTTAACAATTCGTCATATGTAATTGCGGTGTTAGTAGTGTTAGGAATTCTCGTTGCGTAACATTGGTCAATTGAGTTAAGCGTCGTAACACCAAGTGTACTATCTTCAAGTTCACTTCGCTTAGATGACGCAATTTTTGAAACATTGGCAATATCTGAATAAAAACCGTTGGCTGAAATAATAATGCAACGTAATTGATCAAGCTGCGAAAGCACCAAGCGTTGTTTAGCCAAAACTTTTAAATCAATATCAGCAGTCAAACTTTGAGTAGGGAATATTGCGACTAGATGTTGATTAAAATGGGTCGGAGCGAAATTTTTAGTTACGCCATCATTAGACGGATTGATTAAGGTTGAAGAACTAACATCAGTAAAATTATCTCCAATTGAATCTTTCTCGAAGCTATTCAGTTCTAATAATTGCTGGTGAAGAATTAAACTATCTCGATCGGTAGGAGTAATAACTAACAAATTTTGACCAGCTTGAAGTTTTTGATACACAAAAAAAGGCTTTAATGGATGAGCGAGTCCAACATTTTCCATCGATTCAAGAAAGTGTAAACGCGCTGCGACCGCATCCAGTAAGCTTTTCATACCTCTAGCTACACTCTGCCTTCACTTCAATTTTTCAATTCGATGGATCAATGAATTTACGATAAAAATACCTCAATAACTATAAGCAAACGACTAAACTGTTCGATTTATTGGATCAATGTCATGATGGGTTTCAAGTTCGGGGTCCGGTAAACTGAACAATATTTCTTTAGCTTCTTGAAACATTGTAGAAAAATGCTCAATTTCTTCGCACTTGAATTTTGCCAATACAAATTTTTCTAAGGGAAAATCTGGATTATCAGGTCGTCCGATTCCGAAACGAATACGATAAAAGTTTTTAGTCTCTAAAAACTTAATAATTGACCTAACGCCTTTATGCCCACCATCGCGACCCCGAGTTTTTAACCTAACCTCGCCAAAAGGAAGATCCACATCATCATGCGCAACTACAATTTGCGAAACAGGAATTTTATAATAATCCAAATGTTTTTGTATCGTCTCCCCGCTTAGGTTCATATAACAATCTGGTTTTAGAGTGGGGATTTGTTCACAGTCTGGACGATAATTTAGCCAATCTACAAAAACCTGTCCGATATTATGACGAGTAGCTAAATACGCTCGCCCCGGGTTTCCCAGACCAATTACTAAATACTCCTCAGGTCTCACTCTGAATTAGATTCCTCCCCTGGTTCCGGCGGGCTTGATTCTCCAGACGCAGAAGCGCTTTCATCAACTTGAGTATCAGAAGCTTTTTCTTCGGTTTCTTGTTGAAATGTTACTAAGGTAAAGTCTGGATCCGAGATTAAATCCAAGTTGCTGGGAATACTTAAATCGCGTACATGCAGAGAACTCCCGGCTTCTTGCCCTTCAATTGAAAGTTCGATCGACTCAGGAATTGATAAAGGATCCGAAAGCACCTCAACACGGTCATTCTCGACTAAGTGTAAAACATGCGGTTGCGTCTCACCAACCAAATGTATTGGAATTTCAACTTTAACTTTTTCGCCAGCTCGAACCTCGATAAAATCAATATGAACTAGAGTTCTTCGAACAGGGTGTTTTTGAATGTCTTTAACCACAGCCAGCTTTTTTATTCCCTCAACATCTATTTCAAAAAGAGCATTGAGTTGTTTCAAAGCTAATTCAATTTCATGTGTATCCAAAAGCACATGATCTGGCTTTTCGCCTTTGTAATAAATCACAGCGGGTGTGAGCTTTTGAACTCTTGCGCGTCTGGCAAAACCTTTCCCGAACTGAGTTCGGACTTTTGCATTAATATTTACATCAGCCATTTGATCCTTTCGTCGATAACGGGAACCAGTCCCCTCGCCGGCTTCAGTTTAATCTCGAGTGTAGATATTTCCTAGCAAAATCACGAAAAACTAACATAAAATGAATCTTAACTCCGAAATTCCATCTTTTGCACACGAAAATCAATATTTTTGACTTAATTGATTAACATCTCATTATCATTTAGCGATTATCAATCGCCGCTCATAACTGGCCAAAAATACCCATTCACCAATAACTAGTGTTTCTTCTTAGACTTCTTATTTTGACGCGAAAAACCTTTAGTTTTTTTAGCGGATTTGGAGTTTGACTGGTTTTGCGATTTAGAATTAGGCCGGTTGCTGGAAGCAGATTTACCAGTTTTAGAATGGGCAGTATCGATTGGCGTAGGTTGGTTAGAATTGACTATAACTGTACTACTGGCCCCAGATGACGTAGATTCAGCTGGACGAAATTGAATATTCAACAAAAATCTCAGCGACTCCTCTCGAATTCCATAGTTCATTTGATTGAACATCAGAGCTGTTTCGGAACGATATTCTACTAAAGGGTCTTTTTGAGCCATCGCTCTAAGACCAATCCCCTCTTTAAGATAATCCACATCATAAAGATGTTCGCGCCATTTACGATCTAAAACCGAAAGAACCACCTGTCGTTCCAAATTCCGCATATTAGATGAACCAATCAATTCTTCTCTTTCGCGATAAAAAGTCTTCACATCGTTCAAAACCGCCTCGGTCACTTGTTCAAACGTCAAAGACGCCACCCCCAACTGTTGACCCAGTTCCTCAAGATCAATGCGCATTGGATAGAAATTTTTGAGTTCAGAATTTAAAGCCACTAAATCTTCAGGTTCAAAACCATCAGTTTCAACGTTTAGATTGATCATTCCGGGAATTACATCATCGATGAATTCTTGAATTTGATCGCCTAAATCCTCCCCTCCCAAAACTTTTTGACGCTCTTGATAAATAACTTCCCTCTGTTTATTCATCACGTCATCGTATTGCAAAATATTCTTACGGATTTCAAAATTTCGCGCTTCGACTTGAGTCTGAGCTCGTAGAATTGAACGCGAAACCATTTTCGATTCTAGAGGTTGATCTTCAGGGAAATTGGTTAATGACATCATTTGTTCAGCCATTTTGGAATTAAATAATCGCATCAAATCATCTTGCATCGAAAGATAAAATCTCGACTCCCCCGGATCTCCTTGACGACCGGAACGTCCTCTCAATTGATTATCAATCCGTCGGGACTCATGCCGCTCAGTCCCCAAAACGTAAAGTCCTCCTAGTTCTACAACTTCATCATGCTCAGCTTGAACCTGGGCTTTGGCGCTGTCTAAAAATTTAGGCCAAGCCGCTTCATATTTTTCCGGCTCCAACTCTGAATCGAATCCTTGCTTATGCATTTGTTCTACTGCAATGAATTCTGCGTTTCCGCCAAGCATAATATCGGTCCCGCGGCCTGCCATATTTGTCGAGACTGTAACAGCACCCTTTCGACCAGCCATCGCGACAACTGCAGCTTCATTGCGATGATTTTTCGCGTTCAAAACATTATGCGGAACCTTAGCTTGATTTAATAACTTTGAGACGATTTCCGACTTTTCAACCGAGACAGTACCAACCAAAATCGGTTGACCTTTACGATGGCATTCAGTGATGTCATCGACTAACGCTTTGAACTTTCCGCTTTCGCTACGATAAACCAAATCCGTGTGATCCACCCGAATCATAGGCCGATTAGTCGGAATCGGTATAACGCCTAATTTATATATACCTTGAAATTCCGCTGCTTCGGTCTCTGCAGTTCCGGTCATCCCCGCCAACTTTTCGTACATACGAAAATAATTTTGCAAAGTAATCGTCGCATAAGTTTGGTTTTCCTCTTTAATCTCCACCTGCTCTTTCGCTTCAATGGCCTGATGCATACCTTCGCTATAGCGCCGACCTTCCAAAACCCTTCCAGTATGTTCATCTACGATTTTGACTTCCTCATTTTCAATAATGTAATCTTTATCCAGAGCAAACAATTCCTTAGCCTTAATCGCATTTTGCGCAAAACCCACTAATGGCGTATTCAGAGATTCATAAAGATTATTAATCCCCAAAATTTTTTCAATTCGTTCAATTCCTGGCTCTAAAATTCCTACGGTTTTCTTTTTTTCGTCGACTTCATAATCAGTATCCCGCTTAAGTTGCGTCGCTATAGTAGCGAATTGCTTATACCATTGATTTAAATCTCCTTGAGCTCGACCTGAAATGATTAAAGGGGTCCGAGCCTCATCAATCAAAATTGAATCCACCTCATCGACCAACGCAAAATAAAATCCGCGCTGAACTAGCGCTTCTTTCGACCATGCCATATTATCCCGTAAATAATCAAAACCAAATTCGTTATTCGTCCCATAGGTAATATCGCAATCGTATTGTTTTTTTCGAACATCAGGATTTTGTCCGTTGACTATACAGCCCACGCTCATACCCAAAAACCTATAGATTCGCCCCATCAAATCCGATTGATATTGGGCTAAATAGTCGTTGACTGTGACCACATGCACGCCTCGACCAGTCAAAGCGTTTAGAAACACTGGCAACGTCGCAACTAAAGTTTTGCCTTCGCCAGTTTTCATTTCCGCAATATTTCCTCGGTGTAAAGCTGCTCCGCCCATAATTTGCACATCAAAATGTCTCTGACCCAAAGTACGCTTACTGGCTTCTCGGACCGCTGCAAAAGCTTTGACCATTAGAGTATCCAAGTCAACGCCTTGATTTTGGACTTGATCTTTGAAGTCATCAGTCAATTCACGCAAATCTTGGTCGCTCATTTTTTCAAACTCGGATTCTTGAGCATTTACTGCATCAGCAATTAGCTCCAAATCTTTAATAATCTTTCCTTCGCCAGCGCGTAATAACTTTTCAAAAAAATTCGCCATGATTCCTAACTTTCAAACTCAATCTCCGTACCAGACGGCGAATCTACTAACTTTAATCCCAGCTGTTCCAACTCCAAACGAATAGCGTCAGCAGTTTCAAAATCCTTATCACGCCGAGCTTGTTCGCGATTCAATAATTTGGGCCCCACCAACTCCCGAATAGTTTGTTGTAGCTTCTGTTCCCTGTCGGAATTACTGTCGCCCATCGACCAGTGTGGGTCCAACGGATCACAACCTAAAATATTCAAAGTCGCTCGAACTTGGGACACAATTTGTTCAGTCACTGGTTCAGAGGAACGAACAGTTTTGAATAGCCACTCCAAAATCTCAGACGTATTAAGATCGTCATTCAGAGCATCTACCACCTTGGCGGGCAGACCAGAGACTGCAGGTAGCAGGTGGCAGGTGGCAGAATGCAGATTATCATTACTCGATCCTTGATCCTTAATCCTAAATCCTAAACTATTCTCTATTCTCTGTTCTCTGTTCTCTGTCCTCTGACTACTGACTACTGACTTCTGCAAAAAATCGGTAAACACCTTGACTGCTGTTTGGGCCTGATGAATCGAATCCTCACTCCATTCAATGTTTTTCCGATAATGAGTCGAAGCTAAAGCGAACCGCAATTCTAAAGGCGTCAATTTTTGTAAGACCGCCTGAACTCCTAAAACGTTCCCAATACTTTTGCTCATTTTTTCGCCAGCTAAAGTTACCCAGGCCGAATGCATCCAATGGTTAGCAAACCCATAACCAGCAGCATGCGATTGAGCAGTTTCATTTTCGTGGTGAGGAAAGCGCAAGTCTAAACCACCACCGTGAATATCAAAACTCTCGCCTAAATATCGCAAACACATAGTCGAACATTCAATATGCCAACCTGGTCGCCCTTTTCCAAACGGGGCTTCCCAAATCGCAGTTGCTGGCTCAGTAGGTTTAGCGAATTTCCAAAGCGCAAAATCTCGCGGATCCACTTTCCCCTCAGCCAAATCGCGGTCACTCAACAACGCATCCTCGGAAGTTTGATGTGTCAATTCACCATATTTAGGCCAAGATTTCACGTCAAAATATATTCCATCAGTAGCTTTATAAGCATGGCCGCGCGACAACAAGCGTTCTATGAATTCAACCATCTCCGGGATTTGACCAGTCGCTCGAGGCTCGTAAGTTGGTGGAAGCACATTCAAAAGATCGTAAGCTGCCGTAAATTCTCGCTCATAATAATAAGCCCGTGCAAACCATTGTTGGTCAAATTGCTCAGCTTTTTGTAAAACTTTATCGTCAATATCGGTGACATTGCGCACATATTCCAGCCGATAACCTTGCGCCAGTAAATACCGATGAAAAACGTCAAACGCTACCGCCGCGCGCAAATGTCCAATATGCGGACTGTCTTGCACAGTCGCACCGCAAACATACATCTTGACCAACCCCTCATTCAACGGTTGAAACTCCACCAATTGTTTTTGGGCTGTGTCGTAAATTTTCATGTATATGCTCAGTTTATTCCACGCAGTCAGTATTCAAGAACCTGATTATTCAACGTTGTAGGGACTCGACCAGCGGTGTCCACCCGCTTAATGACAGCTACTAAGACTTAGGAATTAGTTGTGCTGGATTATTGTAGTGATGGAGCCTTTGATCAAATTAGCCTTGACGAACGGACGCTCATACTCCTCTTACGACGTCACATAAACTTTTTTCGTATAGCCATTACCGCCAAGCTTCACCTAAGCTGCTTGGTCAGTTTCTATTACTGATGCTTTGTCTGGCGTGAAGTGAATGTTTTGCAATAAGCGATTCTGCAAGATTTCGCAGCGGATTTGGTCAATCTCTAAAATCTCTTTGAGCCAAGCAATAACCCTTTTCTGAAACGCCGCCAACGCTCCTAGCATACCTCCGACTGTCATAACTGTTTGAATAACACCTTGTCCAAATACGGTTTCTAAAGCTGTCGCGATTTCCTGCCAACTCGCACTAAGTCCAATCCACTCCACTTTGATTAATAAACTTAGGCTTCAAATTCTCGTCGAACCCTACCACCGCATCTTTGGTGAATTTGACCTTAGCACCACTTCGCGGAGTGTCCAGAGGGCTGACAGTGTGGTCGCTAGTAAGCTTGACAGACTTAACTGGCTTGAAGTCCTTTCCTCCGTAATTCAAGAAACTGATAGTGTCACCAACTTTTCCGCTCGAGCAGGCGAACACCACTGGCACAGTCTTTTTGTAAACTGCTCCGTGTCTTGGGGTAGCGAGCTTTTCATAGCCGTTTGGAACACCCGCCGGCTTAGCGATTTGGACACCTTCCAACCAACACGACCAGCCTAAATACTTGATGCCTTGACCGTAAAATTTGAGCAAATCAGTGATGTTTTTATGAATATACATTTGCTGGTGGTAGCCCTCCAAGCTGGAACTGGCTACTCGACCGTCCGACAAGCTAATCGTAATATGTCCCAATGGCGTTGTGCCTAAGCTGAACCAAATCGGCACGTCCACGCCCAAAGGTGGAAGCGTAGTTTGAGCAGCCCCTGACTTGACTTCTTGTTGCCAAGCTTCGGTAGCCGAGCCAACTTTTTTGAAATTGTCTGGCGGAATAAAGCACTCCTGCACCGCTTTCAAACACCAACCTCCAGTGTAATTGGCACTGTGAAACTTGCGCAGTTGCTGATAAGCCATTAGATTTCCTCGACTGGCAAAGCTGGATTACTTAGGTCAGCTTCTCGATAAAAGCGCGTCTTGCTTAGTCCTAAAACCACGTTTAGGAAAACCACCAGCGCAGAACCGATAGCTGAAACTACACCAATCAGAATCGATTGGTCGCCCACGTAAGGCATCAACGCTAAAACGACAGCGTCGAATAGCGCAATCAAAGCCGGCAAGCCAATCTTGGCGAACCATTTTAGATAATCATACCATTTTCCTATAATCATAATTTTTCCTTCCCCTAAGGTTTAGTATATTCCAAAACCACTGTATATGGAGAGTCAGTTCTTGCGCTTCATCAAGAATTACGGCTTGATAAGTTTGACCTAAAGTATTGGCGCGAGTTCTACCTTTCACGATAATTTGACCGCCGCCTACGAACGAGACAGTTTGCTTGCCGTT
>JAITFB010000098.1 GCA_031281695.1 Candidatus Servula neotermitis | reverse complement strand
GTTGTCACTTCAACCGGGGAAGGGGTTGCCGGAATCGACAATCCTCCAGTTTACGGGCAAAATTTTACCGAAATAACCTTACAAACCAATTTCAACCCAGCTGATTTCAATTCTCCAGTTTTGGACATTCATTTTGCTGTCCATTGGCGCGACGAATCGGCGCAGGAAATCCGGTACCAATTAGCCCATATTGATGTTGACGAGGTTTTTTTCACTTCCACTCACGTCGATTCAATAAAAGTGATAGACCCAGTTCACAAAAGGAATCCGCCCGACAGCCCGATTGTGGTTTGTTATGGACGAATTCCTGGGAATCCAGAACCAGTAGATTACGAATACAACGCTGAATTTGTTGGCAGTACGCAAAAGTTACTTTTAGATGTCGGCGCGAATATTTATTTGAGTGATGGTAAGACTTTCGACTCTATCGACCCGCAGAGTTTTAGTTTAACTATGATTGCAGAAGGTCAAGGTGGGGCCCGTTATCATGTCGACGATTTCGAAAAATTGCAACAGCGCTTTGGAAAGACTGACCAAGGTTTTGACTTTCAATTAGATAATGATTGGGGTGACATTGTCCCAACTCGTCGTCTTCAAGCGCGAGACCTAGCTTATTTGACGTTTTATACAGATTTTTATTATACAGATTCGACTACCGATTCGATAACGATTTCTTCTAACACTAATATGCAAACTTCGAAGAATGAGGTTCAAATTTCTCCTCTTTTGTTGCTTTGGGGTTGCTTGGCTAAAGGTTCACAAATTCTAATGGCAGATGGATCCAACCAAGCAATTGAGGATGTGCGAATTGGAGATACTGTTCAGACAGATTTCCAGCATCATCTGGCTAAGGTAACCAACACTTGGACCAATTCCAGTGAATCCGAGCAGGTGGTAGAGATCAAAGCCGGCGATTCATTGTTGCAACTCACCCCTGATCACCTCGTGGTTATCGCGGAAATTGGCTTGGTTCCCGCCGGTCAAATTCAAATTGGACAGCATATCCTCAATTCTGCAGGTGCTCAAATTTTAGTTGACCAAATTCGAGTTGATAATATTTCAAAAGTTTACAATTTGGATTTAGAACCATTCGAAGAGACAGTTTTAGATCACGCTTTTTTCGCTAATGACATTTTAGTAGGAGATGGCCTTGCCCAAAATTAATAAAATCTGGACCCCAGTCTCCAACGCTATGCAGTGTCTGGACGATGGGCTAAGTTTTGTCCAAATTCAACCGATTCCGAACTTTAATTTTATTTCCAGCCAAGATTGGAATTTGAGCGTGGGGTGGATTAAAGATCAAGATTCAGATGGTGTTTTGTTCACGCAACCAAATTCGGCTGGTGGAATTATCCCAATTGAAATTGCGATCAAAACCCACGCTTTGGTATTATCGATTGGTAGCTGGTATAAGAAACGACAAATTAGTTGCGGAGATTTTTTAATTCCTGAAGGTGAGAACCGTTTAGATTTAAGTTATCAGCACCTGCCTGATTCCAAAGTGCAAATTTCTTTGTTTTTGAATTGTATTTTAGTTTTTCAAAGTGCCGTATCCGATGTTGACTCAATTTCGAATACTGACCATTATCAGTTAGGCTTGAATTTTAGTGGATTGATTACCAACATTCGAGTCGTCAATTTAGCTTTGGACAATTCAGCGGTCGCACAAAATTTATACGTTAATCATTTTGAGCGGGAAAAAATTTTGCTGTACTTGGATTTTTCTCAGTTATCACCCAAAGATCAAGGGAAATACGCATTAGATTATCAAGGCGAATATAAAGCTAGGCATGTAAATTATTTGGCAACTCGCAAGTTTACTCAAGACACTTATTTGAAAAGCCAGCGTTCGCTAAAGCTGGAAAATTCATGGACTATTTTAGCTAAAGTTTATTGGGACGATCATTTTCGACCGTACCAAGTGATTGCTCAATTGGTCGCAGGGAACGCATCTTCTTATGAGAAACTCGCAGACACACCAGCGCCAACCACCTCTCAACCTGCGACACTGGAATTAGCTGTGGTTGGTGGAAAACTTGCGATTAGACTGGCCAATCAACAAATTGTACTAGATCAACCATTTTCTCAAAGCCAATGGATGGATATATGTCTAAGCGTTGATGGCATTTCTAGCTCCAACAATTCAAAAGTGCAACTTTTCGTGAACGGAGAATTGGTTCAACAGACTAGTTTGACACCCTTACCAGCCTTGGGCGGCACACTAATTATTGGAAACAGCGCGACCTATAGTGAATCAAATGATCATTATTGGGGTGGATATATCGATTCAGTCGCGATTTTTCAAACCAACTTTGGTCAAGCTACGGCTCAATCCTATTTAGATATTCCACCCTATGTTTTGGATGAGCACATTATGAATTTTTTCACGGTGTATGAACTTTATGATCACGCAAGGATAGCCGCGATGGCTCAAATTGGGTCTTTACCTACCACCTATGCATTGAATACTTATCCTGAAATCGAGAGCTCAACTTTTCAATTTCGTGAGCCTGAGCAAGAGTTAATAGTCGACAATTTTGTTGCTTGGCAAGCTCAAATGTTGTTGGATGCTGTTAGCGCGAATTTATTTGCTTTCAGCGGTCTGGGATTGGTGTCTGAGGAAACTTCAAATTATTCCAACGCAATAATTAATCGAGTCGGAGTTAATTTATTTTATGGAGCTTCCCGTTTTCGGGATTCAGCTAATCGTTTGACTGATCCTGACGATCCAGACAACGTTACTACTTTAATGGTTGACCTTGATGCGGTTCCCAAAAGTTACCGACTTGAACTGGGGTATTTGGCTACTGGGTCAAAAATTTCTCCAGGCATTTTATTGGCTGCGGCTTTACTGGTTGGATGTTTTTTAGTTGTTTCTAGTTGTACGACTGTGGTTGCTAAAGGAGGCATAGCTGGCATCGCTTTGATGGGTCTTTTAGCGCTAGGGGCGATAGTCACGGTGGTCATAGTTCAGTGTATAAAGAATAAACCTGACAAAACGGACGACAAAATACCTGTCGCGCCTGGCTACGATGACCTTGAGCCGTACGATGTGAAAAATTTCTTTTTAAAGTCGCTCACTTTTTATGCTGGAGAAATTTCAAAGACTTCTTCATTCGCTGTGAAACAGAGTTTCGATCAACTATCTAAGATTCCCGAATGGGAAGTAGGCGAGTCGACTCACGGTGTTGTGCTTTATGCTAAACAATATCATGGAACGCCCAAAGTCACAGCCACGTTCGATTTCAACCGGAAAGTTAAAGATATGCCTATAACGACTTTGAATGTTACAGTGAAAGGTTCGTCGACTCTCGGAGGTTCAAATTATCCTGTAATGGGTCAATTAACTGGCACAGTTCTGGTCAGTGGACCAGGGACCTACACCGTGAATTTGCAAAGTGATGCGGACTTCAAAAACGCACCTTTGGGGAAGATTTTGTCCGCAATGGATTGGACTTTTACGACTGATGAGCCAGTACGCTATGAGGGTGGGGCCAGTAAAGTTGATGTATATGTTATTCAAGCTCA
>JAITFB010000021.1 GCA_031281695.1 Candidatus Servula neotermitis | reverse complement strand
GTAAAAACCACTGAGGGACTAAATTTTTCCACTAGTTGAGAAATTTTGGGTACAATAGTCTCGATGTCTTTGGTATACCAATCGCTGGAAGGGTCAGCGAAAATATTTTGCATATCAATTACAGTTAGAACTTTTTTGCTCATAGAGCTCCTTTCGTTGGAATTGTTAGTTTCATTTTATTCTAAATTGTGGGCGTAAGGAAACATAGAGGTAGCAAAATGCATATAAGTGCAAAAACAGAAAAATGTTAGCAATTAATAATCATGCTAAACATTACGGTGGATGAGCTTACGCAGTTAGTGAGGAACTAGTATGAAGGTAAAGACATTGGAGGAAGTGGTAGAACAGCTGGTGTGTGAGTACGGAGATCGGTTGGAGCATGATGTTTGTCTAAAAATATTTTCGATTATTTAGCGAGGAAAAATTAAAAAGGTTCTGAAAAAAATTTGGTTTGAAACGCAAAAGCATGTTACAGTTATTAAGTATTGGAGTTGTAATTCTCTCTTAAAACTGAAGCAAAATCCATCATTTCCATAGTATCGAAAGGAAATGATATGGATTTCAAAAAAGCGGCCTCGGAGATTTTGGAGTACACCGGCGGTGAGTCCAACGTCAAAGAAGCTGTGAATTGTATGACCCGGCTTCGCATGGAAGTTGTGGATCTCGAAAAGGTTGATTTGTCTAAGCTGGAGTTAATCGATGGCGTAATTACCGCGCAAATCAGAAATGGTCAAGTCCAAGTTATTATTGGTCCAGACGTGTATGAAGTGTTGAAAGAATTTCCGGATTCAATATCTCAATCAATTGAAGGCGTGACCGAAATTTCTGAAGACGAGGTTCAGGAATCGACTAGCGATTCAACCGGAAAATTTAAACCAGTTGATTTTGCAATTCGAACTTTTTCCGGATTTTTCTTTCCAGTTATTTTGGCATTGGGTGGAGCTGGGACATTAAAAGGAATTCTAGCAATTTGTACTAGCGCGGGCTGGGTTACGCCAGAAAATCCCACCTACGAAGTTTTGAACACTTTAGGTGATTCAGTTTTCTATTTCTTACCGATGTTTTTGGCGGTCACAGCGGCTGAACGTTTGCGTACTAATAAATTCTTAGCTCTGATTTTAGCTGGCGCATTGATGTATCCAACCATTATTAATGGCGCAGCCCAAGTTGCTGAAGGTGGTCCGTCGGCGTTGGATATTTTCGGCATTCCCGTGCCTTTATTGAGCTATTCCTCCTCGGTTTTCCCGATTATTTTGAGTGTGATATCATTGAAATTTGTGTATGATTTCTTAGACAAGTTCGTTCCAAAAGCCTTAGAATATGTGGTGACTTCGACCGTGTCCGTGTTCGTCGTCGGAGTAGTGATGTTTACGGTTTTAGCGCCGTTGGGGAATTATATCGGAATCGGTTTGACTGAAGCTTTTTCCTGGTTATACAGTGTCGCTGGACCGATTGCGTCGATGGTTTTGGCTGGGGTATTTCCAATTTTGGTTATGACAGGAATGGCTCACGCTTTAATTCCAGTTATGTTAAACAACATTGCGAATTTAGGTTACGATTTCTTCCTGTTGCCTTTTATGATCACTTGCAATATTAATATGGGTGTAGCAGCTCTAGCGATAGCTTTGAAAACCAAAAAGTCCAAAATGCGGGCTTTGGGTGTGTCAACAGGGCTAACATCGATATTGGGTATCAGCGAACCAGCAATGTACGGTGTCACACTGCGCTATCGCATGAGTTTCGTCGCGGTTATGATTGCTAATGCGGTAGTTGGGTTTTGCTGCGGAATATTTGGCGTAAAAGGTTATCAGTTAGTCGGGTCGAGTGCCTTTCATTTTGTGACTTGGATTGGTCCGGAAGGATTGACCAATCTCTATTTCGCAATCGCAACCATTGCCATTGGAGCTGTAGTAACTTTCGTGTTAACTTGGATTTTGACATCTAAGAAGGCTTTGGAAGAAGAGTAACATGACGGTCATTGAGAAAGTTCTAAACAACAATGCTGTGTTAGTAGGCTTTCCCGATGGCCAGAAAGTAGTCGCAGTAGGCAAGGGTATCGCTTATCAACGTCACGCTGGCGATGAAATTTTATTAGATGATTCGTCAATTCAGATTTATAAAAACGATGCCACTGTCTTGATTAACAAATTGTCCGAACTTTTAGACGGCATTCCGGTTGAACATGTAAAAGTGTCTAATGAAATTATTGCGAATGCTAAAACTAAGATGGGGAAGGTTGATGAACGAGTGTTATTGAGCTTAATTGACCACTTGTCGTTCGCAATTGAACGGTACCAAAAAGGCATTGAGTTCTATGACACTCTTTGGGAGTTACAATCTTTATATCCGGAGGAATTTACTGTTGCGAAAGAGTCTTTGGACATAATTTCTAACCGCTTAGGAGTTAGGTTGCCAGACAGCGAAGCTTCATTTATAGCTTTTCATTTTGTTGCAGCTAACACGGATGGATTAGGTAAAGCTCGCGATTCCATGAGATTAATCAAAGGAATTTTGGATATTGTCGAAACTGATTTACCAAATCAAAATATTCGACAAAGCCCGAAGTTTTCGAGATTTATGACACATTTAAAATATTTGGCCGGATTGATTCTGAATCCTTCGGGTGGGTCTGAGACAAATAAATCACTTTCTTCGTTACATTTATTGTTTAAAAACGTGAAGGTCGAAACAAAAATTGTCGATCGAATTGGTACGTTCCTTCGACTGAATTATCAATACACTATGTCGGATGATGATCGAAATTATTTGATCTTACATCTTCATGAAGTTACCAAATATATAAAGGAGCAAAATGGTTAACTCAAAATTTCCACCCGATTTTTTATGGGGTGGTGCAACAGCAGCCAATCAATGCGAAGGCGCATATTTAGCAGATGGGAAAGGTTTATCTACAGCCGACACTTTGCCAGGCAGGAAAGAACGTCTGCCGTTTGTTTTCGGAGAATATTTCAATTTTGAAATTGACGAGCACAAATATTTTTATCCCAGCTGGGAGGCGATTGATTTTTACCACCATTACAAAGAGGATGTAAAAATGTTCGCGGAAATGGGTTTCAAGATTTTTCGGCTTTCAATCAACTGGCCAAGAATTTTTCCCAACGGCGATGATGAACAACCCAACGAAGCTGGTTTAAAATTTTATGATGACTTATTTGACGAGTTGTTAAAATACAACATCGAACCGCTGGTTACTATTTCGCATTATGAGATTCCTTTGAAAATCGCTAAGCAGTATCGCGGTTGGTCGAGTCGAGAGATGATCGATTTTTACAGCAAATATTGTGAAGTGATTTTTAAACGTTATAAAAATAAAGTCAAATATTGGTTGACTTTCAACGAAATCAACGGGTCTTTGTTTATGCCGTTGATGAGTTTGGCTATTAGTCCTAAGCCTGACGAAAATTATAATCAGCTGGTTTTTCAAGGTTTGCATCATCAATTTGTGGCTAACGCTCAAGCGAATCAGTTGGCGAAGGAGATTATGCCCAACGCTATGATGGGCATAATGTGTATGTCCGGTCCGGTTTATCCCTTTTCTTGTAATCCTGATGACGTTGAAGCAGCCTACAAGAAAGAGCGCAAATGGACTTATTTTTGTTCCGATGTGACTTTGAAAGGCAAATATCCTTATTATACTGATGCGATGATGGAGGAGCTGGGCGTTGATTTGAAAATCGAAGCGGGAGATTTGGAGCTAATTCGACAATATCCTTCGCAGTATTTAGCTTTCAGCTATTATATGTCCGGGGTGGAGAAGGCCGAGGATACTGGTGAGAAAATCGAAGGCGGGCCGATGTTCGGTACAGCTAATCCGTATCTTGAAGTCTCGGAGTGGGGTTGGCCGATCGACCCTAAAGGTTTACGTTTGTTGTTGAACAATTTGTATCAACGCTACGATGTGCCGCTAATGGTGGTGGAAAATGGATTAGGCGCTAACGACAAGGTGGAAGCTGATGGTAAAATTCATGATCTTTACCGCATTGATTATTTGCGTAAACATATCGAAGCGATGGCGGACGCGATTCACGATGGAGTGGATTTGCGAGCTTATACGACTTGGGGTTGTATAGATTTAGTGAGCGCTGGAACCGGAGAATACGCCAAGCGCTATGGGTTCATTTATGTCAATAAGCATGATGATGGAACGGGTGACCAGAGCCGGACTCCCAAAGATTCCTTCTATTGGTACAAAAAGGTTATCGCATCTAACGGCGTAGATTTGGACTAAATGATGTCGAAAGTCGCTTCTTTTTACGCGCCAACGTCGGGCATCGTAGTTCCGCTAAAGGACGTACCCGACGACGCTTTTAATAAAGGGTTATTGGGTCCGGGTGTGGCTATTCGACCAGCTACTGACCGAATTTTCAATATTTGTTCGCCAGCGACAGGCACTCTAAAAGTGTTGTTCCCAACTGGCCATGCGGCTTGCTTGGTGGACGAACTTGATATCGAAGTCATGGTGCATATTGGCATTGATACTGTTGAGCTGAAAGGTATTGGCTTTCGTAAGTTGGCCACTCAAGGTGATTGGGTGACCAACGAGCAAGCTTTAGTTGAAGTTCAACCGGCTCAAATTCCGAATACGTACAATTTGTTGACTCCGATTATTTTTACCAACCGGGATCATTTTGCGGAGCTTCAACAATTAGTTCCAGACGGCGCTACGGTGTCTGTTGGCGACGAATTGTTTAGGGTAACAATTATCAATTAACAGTTAATAATTAACAATTAATAATTCTCGACCAAGAGAGTGTTTGAGCTTACGCTGTCGGTAATGGATGTCAGTAGCACTGACAACATCTTCGTCTGTCAGCATAAGCTCTGAGACTTAGGTCTCGGTCATTATTAACTCTTATGACAAGGTGTCAACCCTCTAGTCAATTAACCGAGGTGGTTGACTTTCTTGTTGTTTGATGCTGGACCTAGCGAAAATTAGAGTGCCTAAAAAGCCGATCAGTAGAGCAAACAAAACTCCCAGATTAGCCCAAGACCAGGCGGTTTCACTCAAGCCGAACATATTCAAGAAATAGCCTTGCCATTGTAGCCAACTGGCATAACTGTTAGTGACGAATCCCCAGCCAATTACGGTTCCAACCACCATCAAGCTAATAGCCACAGGATTGATGTTACCGTAGCGACCGCTGGGGTCAAACAAATCTTTTTCGGAATAGGCAGCTTTGCGCATAATGGTATCGGCCAACATAATTCCGGCCCAAACTGCAATCGGTACGCCTAAAGTGATCAAAAAGCCTTGGAAAACTACGAAAAAATCGTCACCGCCAAACGCGATGTAAATGGTTCCGAGCGTCATAATCACTCCGTCGATTCCAGCGGCTACATAGCGCGGAACTGGAACTCCCATCGAAACCAAAGCTAATCCTGAGGAATAAATATCCAACAAAGCTCCCCCGATTAGGCCCAATAACGCCACTAAAGCGAAAGGAATCAAGAACCAGGTTGGCAAAATAGTGGTTAGAGCGCCAACCGGATCGGCCGAAATCGCGCTGTGTAAATCAGGATTGGAACCAGCCAATAACAACCCAAACAGAAGTAAAATGATGGGTGCGCACGATGCGGAGAAGGTGGTCCAAAATACAACGGCTGAATCTTTGGATTTACGAGGTAAATAGCGAGAATAATCTGCGGCCATATTGACCCAACCCAAACCGAAGCCAGTTAGAATGAAGACCAAAGCCCCAATCACCATTTGATGATCGCCGTTAGGGATAGCTAAAGCCGCCGAAAAATCTAAAGTGTTCCAAGTCAAAGCGATATAAATCACGGTCAGAATGCCAGTTGCGACCGTAATAAAGGTTTGCATTTTCATAATTAGGTTGAAGCCAATTACTCCCCCGCCGATAATTAGAACGCAAACTACAATCATGGCAACGATTTTGATAGTGCTGTCGCTGTCTTGCCAACCCAAAGTGTTAAACACAGTGGCCATAGCCAAAACAGCGGTGGCGGTCAAAATGGTTTCCCAGCCAACTGTGAGTAGCCATGACAATATAGATGCGACTTTATTGCCGTTGACCCCGAAAGCCGCGCGCGATAAGACCATAGTGGGGGCTGATCCTCTTTTACCAGCTAAAGCGACGACTCCGCAGAAAAAGAACGACAAAATAATCCCGATTACTCCAATAAGAGTGGCTTGGACAAAACTTATGCCGAAATCTAAAACCCAAGCACCATAACTTATGCCTAAGACACTAATGTTTGCGGCAAACCAAGGCCAAAATAAACTTTGGGGTGTGCCTTTACGGTCTTGATCTTTGATTATGTCTGCTCCAGCAATTTCTATTTCGAAACTGCCTTTCGAACCTCCGTCAGCTTTTTTGACCTCAGATATGGTTTGGTTAATGTTTTCCATAGTTTAATTTTAAATCACAGTTTTAAATTTGACTCGATGTCGAATTTAGGCAAAAAATGCACCTCTTCTAGTCGCCTGTAGTCAGTAGCCAGTCACCAGCCATGACACTCTGGTGTAAGAGAGCAAGCGCATTCACTGAAATAATCCTGCAGAACTAACTACGAATAACTGATTACTGTGAGCGAAGCGAACAAACAAAAACGATGCCCGAGCCCGTTTAGATATTCGACCTCGGCAATCCAAACAGCTCAAGGGCATCGGTAAATTAATTTTAACTCTTAATGGTGAAAACCAAGTTAAATTTCACAGTATTTTTAAAAAATTAATCTGAAAGAACGCGAACGATATTTGAATCGACCGAGATAAAACCTCCGGCGCTTTGAAATTCTTGGACATTTGAACCGTTTTTAATGAGTATTTTTCCGGCTGTTAATTGGGCGAATAGGGGTTGATGATGGTCAAGGATTCCAATTGAACCGCGGTCGCTGGTTTCGACTTGAACTTGTTCAGCTTCGCCCTGATATAAAGGAGCTTGTGGGGTTAGTACTTCGACTTGCATTATAAATTGTACTCTTTTTTAATTTGAGCGTGCTTCTTTTGGATGTCATCTATTCCTCCAACGTTGAAAAAGGCTTGTTCTGGGACATCGTCGAAGTCACCTTGACAAATTTTATCAAAAGCTTCAATAGTTTCTTTGACTGGAACAGTTGAACCAGGAACTCCTGTAAACTTTTCAGCAACGTAAAAGTTTTGGCTTAGATATTGTTCAATCCGGCGCGCTCGCCCAACGATAGTTTTATCTTCTTCGGACAATTCATCAATGCCAATTAAAGCGATAATGTCGGAAAGTTCCTTGTTGCGTTGAAGAATCGCTTTGACATTATTAGCGACTTGATAATGTTTTTCTCCAACATAACGAGGATCCAAAATTCTGGAAGTAGAGTTGAGTGGGTCAACTGAAGGATAAATCCCTTTTGAGGCGATTTCGCGCGACAATTCGGTTGTAGCATCAAGGTGAGCGAAAGTGGTCGCTGGCGCAGGATCTGTATAGTCGTCAGCTGGAACATAAACCGCTTGTAATGAAGTGATGGAATGCCCAGCGGTCGAGGTAATTCGTTCTTGCAACATGCCCATTTCATCGGCTAAATTGGGTTGGTAGCCCACAGCCGAAGGCATCCGGCCTAAAAGTGAGGATACTTCGGCTCCAGCCTGAGTGAAACGGAAAATGTTGTCGATAAACAATAAAACGTCTTGATTTTGAACATCGCGGAAATATTCGGCCATACTTAAAGCAGTTAGTGCAACCCGGAGACGGGTTCCAGGAGGCTCGTCCATTTGACCGAAAACCAATGCGGTTTTAGAGATTACGCCAGATTCGCCCATTTCAGTAATTAAGTCGTTGCCTTCGCGTGTCCTTTCTCCAACTCCAGCGAAAACTGAAACTCCACCGTGGTTGAGTGCGACTCTTTGGATCATTTCTTGAATTAACACGGTTTTTCCGACGCCAGCGCCTCCAAATAAGCCAATTTTTCCACCTTGAACATAGGGCGTAAGCAAATCTATGACTTTAATTCCGGTTTCAAACATTTGAGTTTCGGGTTCAAGCTTGTCGAATAAAGGTGGTTTACGATGAATCGGCCAACGCTCCTTGACTTCGAACTTTTCTCCCGGTTCAAGATTCATAACGTTCCCGGTAACATCGAAAACGTGGCCTAAAGTAATGTCGCCGACTGGAGCCATAATGGGGCCGCCAGTGTCAATAACTTCTGTTCCGCGCACTAAACCGTCAGTTGGTTTGAGCGCAATGGTTCGGACGATAGAATCTCCGAGGTGTTGTTCAACTTCTAAAGTTAGTTGAATTAGACCAGTTTTTTCAAAGTTAGAATGCTTTGAACTAGCGGGTTTTGCTTGCTCGTTATCTAATGCAGCGGTTGAACTCTCGCCTTGATTGCTCAAATCTATGGTGGTAATTAATGCGTTGTAAATATCAGGCAAGTCTTGGTCGAAAAATTCAACATCTACGATGGAGCCAATTACTCGAACAACTCGACCTTTGCGAGCTTGATCATCGGAGCTGACGCTAGTATTGGTTTTGACAATGTTGTCGTTATCGCTTTTCAAAGCGTTCTTGAGAGTACGGTCTGAAGAGGGCGATTTGCTGGTGGAAGAAGGTTTAGATGGCATAAGAGAGTCCTTTCATTGGTCTTGGCCTTGTTTTAGGGCGTTAGCCGCCCCGACGATTTCGTTGAGCTCGTTGGTAATGTTAGATTGGCGAGCTTGGTTCATTTGGCGAGTTAGCAGTTCTAACAAATCATTGGCGTTATCGTTAGCGGTATGCATTGCGCGTTGCCGACTGGCGGTTTCGGATGCAGCGGATTCAAAGAGGAGATGGTTGATACGAGTGTAAATATAACGTTTTAATAACTCGTCTAAAATTTCTTTCAATGAAGGTTCGAAAATGTAAATTGAATTTGTCTTATCACTTCCATTAACCCCGCTATAATTACCAGTAGTGCGACTGTTATTTTCGTTACTGTCTTGACTGTTGCTGGTCTGAGTATTCCCGCTATTGCTATTAGAAATTTTCAAAGGGAGTAAACGAGTTATTGAAGGAGTTTGGACAACCATATTTTTGAATAAGGCATAAACAACGTAAATTTCATCTAAACGGTTGTTTGTGTGAGAAAAAGTTGCGTTCGAAGATGGAAGCATATCTTTGATTAAAGTTTCGCCGATAGTTTTGGCGAGATCGTAATTCGGATGTTCAGATTGTCCAACCCAATTGCCTTTCAAAGGTACGGCTCTGAAGTTGAAATAACTGACGCCACGGCGTCCAGTTACGTATAGGTCGAGTTTTTTTTGTTCGGATAAAAGCTTTTTAGACAACATGTCCACTTGTCTTAATATTCCAGAGTTGAAAGGTCCAGCCATTCCGCGATCCGAAGTGAGAATTAAAATTCCTACTCGATTAGTCTTAGTCGGAGTAATTAAAGGATGTTCAAGATCTTCAACCGAGCGAAATGCAAGGCTGAGCGCTGTTTCAATTTCATTTGAATACGGTGTTGTAGCTTCAGCGTTTTCTTTTGCAACTCGAATGCGGGAGGTAGCGATTAATTCTTGGGCTCGAAAGATTTTCTGTAAACTGCCAGTTGAGGCGATTCGACGTTTATAGAACGAAAGTGAGGCCATTTAAGAATTGACCTCAATGTCTTGAACTTCAGCTAGTTGAGGTTTCGATTCGTTATCGCTGGTGGTTTCGCTAGGTAAGAAGTTTTGAATGAATGCTTCAATTGTTTGCTTGAGAAGATCTTGGTCATCATCGCTGAGATCTTCGGTTTGAGCGATGTGATCTAGGACTTTGGTTTTGCGTTCTATGTAAGAATGTAACTCTTTTTCGAAACGTTTTACGTCCTCGACAGGAACAGAGTCTAAATAGCCATTTGTCGCTGCCCAAATCGAAACCACTTGTTTTTCGACTGGCATAGGCGAGTATTGAGGTTGTTTTAGAAGCTCCATTAATCGAGCACCGCGATCTAGTTGAGCTTTGGAAGTAGGATCCAAATCGGTCGAAAACATGGCGAACGCTTGAAGTGAACGATATTGCGCTAATTCAATTTTCAAAGTTCCAGCTACCTTTTTCATAGCTTTGATTTGGGCGGCACCTCCAACTCGAGAAACTGAAATTCCAACGTCAACTGCTGGTCTTTGGTTTTCGTTGAAAAGATCAGATTGTAAAAAGACTTGACCGTCTGTGATGGAAATCACGTTGGTGGGAATATATGCGGAAACATCATTGGCTTTAGTTTCGACAATCGGAAAGCCAGTCATTGACCCGCCGCCTAAATCGTCGCTCAATTTTGCGCAACGTTCTAACATTCGTGAATGTAAATAAAATACGTCCCCAGGGTAAGCTTCGCGTCCAGAGGGTCGTTTGAGCAGGAGTGAGACTGTACGGTAAGCATCGGCTTGTTTGGATAAATCGTCGAATACGATTAAAACGTGTTTGCCGTTGTACATCCAATGTTGACCGATAGCGGAGCCGGTATATGGCGCAAGATATTTATAACCAGAGTTATCCGAAGCCGGGCTGGCAACGATAGTTGTGTACGCCATAGCGCCAGCATGCTCAAGAGCGGATTTTACAGTCGCGATAGTCGAGCCTTTTTGGCCAATAGCAACATAAATGCAGCGGACTTGTTTATTAGGGTCGCCGCTTTCCCAGTTGTCTTTTTGATTAATAATAGTGTCGACTGCTATGGCAGTTTTTCCGGTTTGCCGGTCGCCGATAATTAGTTGACGTTGTCCTCGACCGATGGGAGTCATTGAGTCAATGGCCTTGATACCGGTTTGCAGAGGTTCAAAAACCGATTTACGGTGCATAACGTCAGGAGCTTGGGCTTCGAGAATACGTCGAGTTTCAGCTTCGATTTTCCCTAAACCATCGATGGGTTGTCCTAAAGCATCGACGACTCGACCTAAATATCCGTCTCCGACGGAAACTGAGAGAACTTCGCCAGTGCGTTTTACGTTTTGCCCTTCATCTATGCCGGAAAAATCTCCTAAAACAACTACGCCGATGGTTCGCAAGTCTAAGTTTAAAGCTAAACCCAAGGTTCCATTTTCAAAAGAAACCAGTTCGGAACTCATTAAGCGCGGGAGTCCGTCGACAATTGCTATGCCGTCGCCATAGCTTACAATTTTACCAACTTCTTCCAAGCTATCTTGCTTGGGGTTGTACGATAAAGCAAAGTCGCGTAAAGCTTCTCGGATATCTTCGGGTTGGATATGAATTTTGACCATTTATACTCCTATTCTTAATTCGTTGGAAAATTCTTCGAGTTTGCCTAGGACAGTTCCGTCGACAAAATCTGAGCCGATTTGAATTTTAACACCGCCAATCAACGCAGGATCAACAGTGATGGCTACTTCGACATTGCGCCCGTATTTTTGTTCAAGAACTCGGCCTAAGCGTTCTCTTTGGGCTTGGTTAAATGAATGGCTGGAAGTTACATGAGCGACAATTTTATTCTTTTTGGTGGAAATTATGTCGCACATCCAATATAAGTTTTGCCAAAAACGACGTATAGAAATATATGCGGTAGCATGTTTTAATAAAGCGAAAGTACGTTTATCTACTTTGTCCCGAAATAAAACATCTACGATTTTTAAACGTTTACGTCTTGGAATTGAATTATCACTGAGAACTTTGTTTAGTTCGGTTTCTTTAGTCATCATTTCTAATATTTCGTACATTTCTTGTTCAACGAAATCTAAGCGACCGTCCTTATTGGCCGAGTATAAAATTCCATCAACGGCGATGTCTTCTAAGGCTGAAAGAAAACCTTGGTCAGAGCCAAAATCTTGATTGGAGATAGCGCCCATAATGCGTTCCAGCTCATTGTCATATTCAATGTGAATTTTGACAGTTTTTCCGTCAATCGTGAGCGTTGCACTTTGGTTAGGCGCGTTTTGAATTTTTCTAATGAAACGATCGTTGAAATCTGGACTTGAATAGATTTCTTCCCAATCGCCTTGGTTAGGTACAAATTCCTCAACCAATCTCCGGATCAAAATACGTTTAGCTGGTTGAGAGATATTCGGATTAGCTAAAAGTCGAAGTAGTATGCGGTTTTCATCTAATGCGATAAACAGGCGAAACATGTTTTTGATAACGCGAAACACATCCATATGTTCGCTGGCATATAAATCGTCTAAATGGCGTTCTAGAGTGTAAAGCAGTTCCGCGTGCGAATCTTGAATTCTCATGTTAGATCTTTGGATTTCTTGGATGTCCCGTTGCTATCAGTGCTTGGGATATTTTTACGCTCACGGCTCTTATTGCGCCCTTTGAGGCTGGGGTTGTTAGCGTTTTGCTCGATAAAATCGGACTCAGTCTTAGAGTCAGTCGATTCGTCTGGGTTTTTTGAATCGTTTTTCGCTAAATCATCTATGAAATTATCAATGTTTTTGACTTGAGTTTCACGATCGGAAAATTTCTCTTCTAAAACCTTCTCAGCTAATTCGACTACTGTGTCGCCGAGATTTTTGCGTAATTTTAATTGAGCGGCACGAATTTGATCTTCAATTTGTTTTTCAGCAGCATTCATTTTCAACCGATAATCTTTTTCGGTTTGAGATTGGGTGTCTTCAATTAATTTTGTAGCGTGCTGATTAGCATCTTGAATAATTTTAGCAGCATCGACCTTAGCTTCTTGAAGGTGTTGGTCGTATTCTGCTAACTTTTGATCAGCTTCTTGTAACTTTTGAGTAGCTTGCTCGATGTTGCCTTCAATTTTAGACGAACGCTCATCCAGAATTTTAGTAAATTTTGGCATAATAAAAAAGTAAAAAACTACGCCAATAATTACCACGATAATCGTGGACCACAAAATCTCCGACGGCTCAGGTAAAAAAACCTTGATGCCATCTGGGCTATCTTCGCTTAACCAAGCCATAATGTTTTACGTTCTTTGATCGACGACTGTTTAAGCAATAAAAACTAAAACGAAGCCGAGCAAAGCGAGTAACTCAATAAACGCTAAGCCGATGAACATAACTGTTTGGAGTTTATTAGCCATTTCCGGTTGGCGAGCCATTGATTCAACGGTCTTGGAGATGACAAGTCCGAGCGAGAGCGCGGGCATTATTGCGGCAATTGCGTAACCTAATTGAGGGGTCATTTGATTCCTTTCTTATATTTCATTTTACACAGGTGTTGGAGTGATAATTGCATTTCCACCACCAATTTGATTAAGTTTAGGTGAGTCGGTCGAAGGCGAAGTGGTTGAAGTTGATTGGATAGGCATTGGAGATAGTTCCGTATCGCTTCCGGTTATGGCATCATGAAAACTGGCTTCAGCTTCGATATCGTCGACTTCTGGAAGGGATTGTTGAATATAAGATATTGAAAGTAATGTAAAAATATATGCTTGAAGTAATCCTACGAAAGCTTCAAAGGCGGTAAAAATTCCAACTCCTAAAAAGGTTAATAATCCAAATGGTTTCATGGCCCAATCAGCGTTGAAGATTAGAAATTGGGTAGCTCCATAACAAACTGCAATCAGCATATGACCGGAAATCATATTGCAAAGCAAACGCACTGTAAGAGAAAACGGACGGGTAATTAAAAGTTGCATCAATTCAATCGGCGCAATAAGCGGATAAATTGCCGCAGGAATTTCGGGTGGCATAAGTTCGTGGCGTAAAAATCCCCAAAAACCGTGTTGCCTAATACCGGCACGCCAATAGGTATAAACTACCCATATTGCAAAAGCCAAAGGTAATCCAATAGCAGCCGTTCCTGAGAGATTGAGGCCTGGGATTATTCCGCATAAGTTAAATATGGCGATTGACGAGAATAGAGTGACAGCAATCGGAAGATATTTCTTCGCGTTGGACGGATTCATGATGGGTGATACGATTTCATCTTTAACGAAGAAAATTACAAATTCGATTATTGATTGAAATCGACTAGGTACAATTTTTGCGCGTTTTGCGGCTAAGCAAAAAATTGTAAGTAAAAAGGCTAGAGCGATAAAGCGTACAATTTCGATACGATTAATTGCGAAAATTGTGCCTTGAAACCAAATATCAGGAGGTAAGACATCCTCAATTGAAGGTTTTTTGAATGTTTCTCCCGTTTCAGCAGCTGAAACGAAACCTTGCGATAATAAGAACATCATCATTAGTTTATAACTATTTAATAAAATGAATGGTGTAATTTTTGAAATTTATTGAAAGAATTCGTAGCCCGTACGAGAATCGAACTCGTGCCGCCGCCGTGAAAGGGCGATATACTAACCACTATACGAACGGGCCCAGTTTCCAGTCTACCGAACTAAGCTCATTATTTCAAACACAAATCGCTAATTCCAGCAACAATACTGTTTGTTGTACTAAGTGTATAACAAAAAAATATAACCAGTGAGGTGAACTTATATAGGGTTTGCCATATTTAGTACTTGTGATTTTATATAATGACATGGTTCTGCTTGAAACCAGGGGGAACTCAAAGCGCTCTTGCATCGCGAGGAGGAGGTTTACGGGGTTAGAGTCAGAGATGGGGCGGCACCTCGGTCTCATAAAACTCTATCGTGGTTTGACTAAAGGAAATGGAATAGTGTCGCGAATTGACTTTACTCCGGTTAAAACCATAACTAAACGATCAATGCCCATGCCCATGCCGCCAGTTGGAGGCATCCCATATTCTAAAGCTTCTAAAAATTCTTCATCTAATTGCATAGCGTCTTCATCACCTTGAGCCGCTAGTTTGGATTGTTTGGTTAATCGTTCGCGTTGAATTACTGGATCGACCAATTCAGAATAACCTGTGGCCAATTCATAACCGCGGATATATAAATCCCATTTTTCCACCACCCCCGGTTTTCCGCAGTGAGGACTGACTAAGGGCGATGTGTCTTCCGGAAAATCATACACAAAGACTGGCTGGTTCAATTGACCTTCCATATAATGTTCAAATAACAGTTCGACTAATTTGCCGTGAGTGGCTAAATGCTTTTTGGAACCTTTGACAAACTCTTTGTCCAGTCCTACTTTATGACAAAGTTCTAATAAGTGTTCAACCGAAGTCTCGGGTGTAATTGGTTCGCCAATTTGTTGTGAAACTGTGTCATAGAAATCGATTTGTTTCCATTCCCCATCCAGCTCTAAGCGTTCTCCGTCTCGTAGTTCCAGCGACAAAGTGCCGAAAGTATCTAAGGCGGCTTGTTGTACTAAATTCTTAGTGAGCGCAGCCACTCCATGATAATCCGAATAAGCTTCATAACTTTCCAACATGGTAAACTCTGGGCTGTGGCTAGAATCGGCACCCTCATTGCGAAAAACGCGGTTGATTTCAAACACTCTTTCTAAACCGCCGACAATTGCTCTTTTTAGAAATAATTCGGGGCTGATTCTTAAATATACATCCAAATCAAAAGCGTTAATTTTGGTTTCGAAAGGTTTAGCCGCGGCTCCACCGTGGACAGCTTGGATCATTGGGGTGTCTAATTCAATATATTCACGTCGAAAGAAATTTTCTCGCAAAGAGTTCACTACTTTAGAACGAATCTCCATTAGTTCTACGGTGGGTTTGCTGGTAATGAATTCTAAAAACCGCCGACGGATTTTTTCTTCTTCCGATAAGTCTTTGTGTAAAATTGGCAATGGCCTTAGAGACTTACTAGCAATTTTCCATTGGTCGACCAAAACGCTGAGTTCGCCAGTTTTGCTGGAAATGATTTTGCCGTGAGCCCATATAAAGTCACCTAAATCTGTCAAGCTTTTAAATTCTGTGAGTGAATCTTTTCCCACTTCTTTTTCGCTCAACATAATTTGCAAACGGATATCGTCTCGGCCTTGTAAGCTTGCGAAACATAAACGCCCGGCTTCGCGCTTGAACATCATTCGACCTACGATTGTGACAAGGTCGCTGGTTTCAGCTCCGGCTTCCAAGCTTTGATACTTAGGGTTGTTACGAATTTCGCGAATGTCAGTGATTTCGCCTACCCGTAAAATGTAAGGTTCAATATTTTGATCTAAAAGACTTTGGCGTTTATTTTTGCGAATCTCAAATTGTTCGTGGGTTGGTTTGTTCTTAGTATCAAGAGTCAAGGATTTAGGATTTAGGTTGATATATGTGGCATCGGAGCTGGTTTTGACTGTTGAACTATTAATTTCAGTAGTTCCTCGCTCCTCGCTCCTCGCTCCTCGCTCGAGATTTTGGTTTTTATTCACGGATGCAAATTGTTGAGGTTGGTTGGTTTCAGGTGGTTTATTCACTACATAAGTTTAAACTAAGAAAATGTTTGATAATATCAGTGCGTCGTTTAATAATGCTTTGAAATCCTTGCGAGGTCGAGGTTTGCTGACTGAAAAACAAATCAATGACACTTTGGCGAATTTACGGTTATCATTAATCGAAAGTGATGTCAACTTAGAGGTAATTGATCGGTTTTTGTCTATAGTTAGAACTAAAGCGTTGGCTGTTCAGGCTTCACAATCGCTTAACCCAGCTCAACAAGTTGCTCAAATCGTTTTTGATGAATTGACTGAAATTTTGGGTAAAGATTACCAACGCAAGCTCAATTTCGCCAAAAATCCTCCGACTGTAATCATGCTGGCTGGTTTGCAAGGTTCAGGTAAAACTACTTTCGCTGGAAAACTTGCCAAATATTTTCAAAAACAAGGTAACACCCCTTTACTAGTCGCCGCTGATTTACAAAGACCCAATGCAGTGACCCAATTGCAATTAATCGGGGAACAGATTGACGTGGAGGTTTTCGCCCCAGATCCAGGAGTACAATCAACAGTTGCTGATGCAACTGA
The DNA here is from genome assembly GCA_031281695.1 of Candidatus Servula neotermitis. Taxonomy (GTDB): domain Bacteria; phylum Actinomycetota; class Actinomycetes; order Actinomycetales; family Bifidobacteriaceae; genus Servula; species Servula neotermitis. Next base: position 8,526 of record JAITFB010000021.1, on the reverse strand, counting down.
GGTTGAAAATGAAAACTCGAATATCAAACAATCCACTGCTGCTGAAGCAGCTGGTGTTAATGAACGAAAAGGACTGTTAGGTCGTTTGTTCTCGCGCAAAGGTGATCCAGTCGAGGTGGCTAAACAAGGAGTAGAATACGCTAAGCAAAAATTGTTTAACATTGTGATCGTTGATACAGCTGGACGATTGAATGTAGACCGAGAAATGATGGAACAGGCCGCTGACATTGAAAAAGCCCTCGAACCCAATGAAACCTTGTTCGTAATTGATTCTTTGATGGGTCAAGAGGTAGCTTCGACCGCTAAAACTTTCGCTGATACCGTTCATATTACTGGAGTGGTTTTGACTAAGTTAGATTCTGACGCACGCGGTGGAGCCGCATTAAGTGTTGTTTCGGTTACGCAAAAACCCATTTTATTCGCTTCGGTAGGCGAGAGATTAGATGATTTACAATTGTTTTATCCTGAACGGATGGCCTCGAGAATTTTGGAGCTGGGCGATGTAATGACATTGATTGAACAAGCTCAAGACCGAATGGACCAAACTCAAGTTGATCAATTTAGCCAAAAATTAGTTGCTGGCGAAAACTTTGACTTTAATGATTTTCTAGCTCAATTAGAGCAAGTTCAAAAAATGGGAAATCTCAAATCCATGATGAGTTTAATTCCTGGAATGCGTCAATATAAACAAGCAGTTGAACAATTCGATGAAAAAGATTTGAATCGTACTCGAGCTATAGTTCTATCCATGACTCCGGAGGAGCGACGCAACCCAGATCTTCTAAACGGCTCAAGGAAAAAACGAATTGCTCAAGGTTCAGGAACTAAAATTACTGACGTAAACGCTCTAATTGAACGGTTCGGTTTAATGAACAAGATGACTCAATCCGTTATGAGTGGTGGAAAGAAAAAAATGCCCAAAGGAATTCCCCCCGAATTCGCCAAACAAGCTATAAGCGGATTGAAAGTCTCGCCACCTTCGACCTCTAAAAATAAGAAGAAGAAAAAGTTCGGTAACCCCGCCAAACAAGCCGAATACGAACGCTCGTTAGCGAGCAAAAATTAGTCGCTGATTGTTAGTAACTAGTTGTTAGCCAGAGATCTCAACGTAGGAGCGTAAGCATATGTACTGAAACAATCCTGCACAACTAACTTCTAATCCCTATTACCTTACCGATTATAAATTCGGTAGTTGATTAGGTCCGCGTAGTAATCGTAAACAGCTTGGCGTTTGAGTTTGAGAGATGGAGTGAGTAAACCATTTTCGACTGAAAAATCTTGAGGTACGATGATGAATTTTCGAATAGATTCGGCGCGAGAAACTAATAAGTTAGCTTGATCGACCATGCGTTGAACGGCTGAAATTACTGCAGGATTTTCGACAGCATCGTGGAGTGTTAGCTTGGTTAGACCATTTTTTTTGGCCCAAAGTTTGAATGAATCGGGATCTAAAGTTATCAATGCGCTTATAAAGGGTTTGCGATCGCCGACCAATACCGCATTGGATATGAGAGAATTATCTCTCAGAGCGTTTTCCAAGAAACTTGGCGACACATTTTTGCCACCAGCGGTAACTATCAAATCTTTGGATCGACCGATCAAAGTTATAGTACCGTCGCCGTTGTCGCGAGCCAAGTCGCCAGTATAAAGCCATCCGTTTTTCAAAACTTGCTTAGTCGCTACAGGATCATTATGATATCCGCGGAATAATGATGCGCATTTTAAAATTAGTTCGTTATCGCTCGGAGATATTTTGTATTCGACGTTAGGAAAAGGGTAGCCAATGGTTCCGATAGCGTTTGCGTGAACTCGAGAAACGAAGGTTGGAGCGGCAGTTTCGGTTAATCCATATCCTTCCAAAACCGGAATGCCGGCCGTTCGAAAAAAGTGAGAAAGATTAGAACTCAAAGGCGCGCCGCCGCTCACGATATGTTTCAATTGTCCTCCCATAACTTGGCGGATTTGCGAATAGACTAAACGGTCATATAAAACTCTTTTGGTCTCTAAAGTACGCGAAACTCCTTCATCGGTGTCTAAAGCTTGAGAGTATTCGATGGCGGTTTGTAAAGCTCGTTGAAAAATTTTTCCTTTAATTCCTCCACCAGCTTTTTGAGAAGCTGCGTTGACGATTTTCTCCATTACTCTTGGAACTGCAATCGTATAAGTTGGTTTTAAATGTCGGAGATCGTCTAATAAAGTGGCGATTGACCCAGTCACCCCAATGGTTGAAGGGGAATTTAAAACCGCTAGACAACTGAATCGCGCGAAAATATGAGCTAAAGGTAAAAACAAGAGATAGCGGGCTCCTGGAGCGAGCAATAATTCAGGTAGCGTAGGGCTTGTATTAGCAGCAATGGACATCAAAGCGTAATGGGTGAGTTCGACTCCTTTGGGAACGCCGACCGACCCAGAAGTATAAACGATAGTTAAAAGAGTGTCTCCATTTACTTCTTTGACAAATTGATTAACATTTTGATCGGAGACGGAAGCCCCTAAGGCTCGAAGTTCATTAACAGCATTTTCTTCAAAAACCAATACTTCTTGTAAATGCGGAAATTGCGGTCTCAGGTCGGTGAATTTATGTAACATGTCTTGGTTTTGTACTGCAGCCATTTTAACGTTGGCATCTTCTAAAATATAGGCAATTTGTTTGACCGAAGATGTCTCGTAAATGGGGACGCTAATAATTCCCAGTAAGGCGCAGGCATAGTCAAATAAAATCCATTCATACGAAGTTGGTCCCATGATCGCGAACGAATCATTTTTTTTCAGCCCTTTAGCGATCAGCCCTTTAGCGATTTGAAAAACTTCTTTTTTGAATTCTTTGGCTGAAACAGATCGCCAATGTCCTTCGCTGATTTTATAATTGAATAATTCGTCATCAGGCTGACGTTGCACGCGCGCTTCAACGAACGAGAATATTCCAACCTGTTTGTCAACTTCAACGTATTGCGCTGGAATATAATTTCGGAAAGCTTTAGGTCGGCTAGAGGTTTTGATTTTGCCTTGAAAGGGCGGTTTGTGTTGTAATTGAATATCTGGTAGGAAGTTTTTGGCTTTAGTTACTGTATTTTTGACTGATTTCTCCAAATTTGAAATTTTGGGCATGATATTAGCTTAATCAATTTTTATAGCAAATGTAAGCAAAAGCGAAATAATTTTTCCAGCTGGATTTAGCGGTATTCAATCATTTTTGCTGGAAAAACGGGATGGGTTGGCTAAAAATTATTATGGAGTTTTTATATCGCAAACCTAGTTTTTAAGACTAAACTTTTAATATGGCCTCAAAAGAAAATGAAATTGATGTTTTAACCGCGCGTGCTTATAAAGCATTAGACTTATACATGAATTTCGATCAAGAAAAAATTGATTATATTGTCAAAAAAGCTTCAGTCGCAGCTCTAAACCACCATTTAGTTTTAGCTAAACTAGCGGTCGAAGAGACTGGTCGTGGATTAGTTGAGGACAAAGCCATCAAGAATATTTTCGCTTGCGAAGAAGTGACTAAATATCTTTCGACCCAAAAAACGGTGGGCATTATCGAGCGGGACGAGGTTCGAGGGATCACTAAAGTCGCTGACCCAGTGGGTATAATTGCGGGAATTACTCCAGTTACAAATCCCACTTCGACAACCATTTTCAAGTCATTATTGGCGATCAAAACTCGCAACCCTATCATATTTGCGTTCCATCCTAAAGCTCAAGCTAGTTCAGTCGCTGCCGCTAAAGTTGTCTATGAGGCTGCGTTGGCAGCTGGAGCGCCAGAGCATTGTATTCAATGGATTGAACACCCTTCAATTGAAGCGACTGACAATCTTATGAATCATCGTTTAGTCGCGACGATTTTAGCGACTGGCGGAAACGCGATGGTCAAGGCGGCTTATTCTTGCGGAAAACCAGCATTGGGCGTTGGCGCAGGCAATGTCCCATCGTATATTGAGAAAACTGCCGATTTGAAAGTTTCGGTCAATGACATTATCATGAGCAAGTGTTTCGATAATGGAATGATTTGCGCTTCGGAACAAGTTATCGTAATTGATCAAGCGATTTATGCTGACAGCATCAAATTGATGGAAAGGATGCACGCTTATAAGTTATCAGCTTCGGAAAAGACCAAGTTGGAAAAATACGCTTTTGGTTCTGTAGCTGGTCAAAATTGCGCAGGGAAAACATTGAATCCTGATATTGTTGGAAAAAGTCCAGTTTGGATTGCTGAACAAGCCGGTTTTGAAGTCCCAAAGAACACATCAGTTTTATTGGCGGAAATTTCTCAAATCGGAAATTTTGAGCCTTTATCTGCGGAAAAGCTTAGCCCAGTTTTGGCATTAATTAAAGCTAAATCTACTGACCAGGCTTTCGATTATTGCGAAGCGATTTTAGAAAACGGAGGTTTGGGACATACAGCCTGTATTCATAGCTCAAATCATGAATTAGTTGATCGCTTTGGCGTGCGGATGAAAGCCTCTCGTATACTTTGGAATCAGCCGACTTCGACCGGCGCGATAGGCGATTTATACAACGCGATTATTCCGTCTTTGACTTTGGGTTGCGGAAGTTACGGCCATAATTCGGTCGCTGGAAATATTCAAGCTTTTAATTTATTGAATGTGAAACAAATTGCGAGGAGGAATAATAATATGCAATGGTTTAAAATTCCATCCAAGATTTATTTTGAGGCGAATTCTATAATTTATTTACATGATATGGAGGGGGTCGAAAGAATCGCGATTGTGACTGATAAAGTGATGAACGAACTAGGTATGGTTCAAAAAATCTTGAATGAATTAAACACGCGCGATAATGTTGTAACGACTATTGTTTTGGATTATATTGAACCGGAACCCTCGGTCGAAACTGTTCAACGAGGTGCGCAAGATATGCGAGATTTCGAACCAGACACGATAATTGCTTTAGGCGGAGGCAGTCCTATGGATGCTGCGAAAGTTATGCGTTTGCTTTATGAACATCCAGAGATCGACTTTTCGGATATTCGGGAAAAGTTTTTGGATATTAGGAAGCGAGCATTTAAATTGCCTTCGACGAATCGAAAAGCTCAATTGGTTTGTATTCCAACTTCAAGCGGGACTGGCAGCGAAGTCACGCCATTTGCCGTGATCACGGATCATCAAACTGGCTATAAATATCCTTTAGCTGATTATGTTTTAACGCCCGATGTTGCGATCGTTGATCCAGTTTTAGCCGAATCGCAACCGCGAAATTTAGCGATTGATTCGGGATTCGATGCCTTGACTCACGCTATTGAGAGTTATACTTCAAGTTATGCTAATGATTTTACCGACGGACTAGCTAGTCATGCAGTTCGAGTAATTTTTAAATATCTACCGCAATCTTTGGACAAAGACTTGGATCCCAATCAATTAAGACGTGCGCGCGAAAAAATGCACAATGCTGCGACAATAGCGGGCATGGCTTTCGGCAGTTCGTTTTTAGGTCTTTGTCATGCTATGGCTCATACAATTGGAGCTTTGTTTCATATCCCGCACGGTCGTACCAATGCGATTTTGTTGCCGCATATTATTCGATATAACGGAACTATGCCAGCTAAACCGACAAGTTGGCCTAAATATGATTTTTATAAAGCGCAAGAAGAGTATCGCGAATTGACTGAGATTTTAAAAATTCCTACCAGCAGCTTAGAGCAAGCTCCAGAAAAATTAGCGCAAGCCGTTGAAAAATTACGTGATGAATTAGGCGTAGAAAATTCTTTTCAAGCTAGAGGTGTGGATGAAACAGAATTTCTTAGCAAACTTGACGAAATTGCGACGAGAGCTTACGAAGATCAAACAACTCCAGCGAATCCTAGATTGCCTTTATTGGATGATATCAAAGCCATCGCTAAAGCTGCGTATTATGAGAAATCGCTGCGCGACTTCAATTAATAATTAAGAGTTAATAATCAAGACTGGTTGAGGAGTGATGAAGCCCGCGCTTACGGTGATTAGTGATTGGCGACTAGTAGGACAACGGCATTGTAACGATAAAACGCCAGCACCTGAACCCAAATGTGCTATAAAATTAACCTCTAACTCCTAACCTAAATTACAAAATCGAAAAAATTGTGGTTATTAATAATTTGAAGTGGTTCGGCGTTTGGGTAAAGTTTGTTGAAATTGTATGAGCTGCGTTTGGCTTTGTCTTTGTTCCATTTGAATTCATAGGGATGGAGGATTTGGTTCGATATTTCAACGTAGTCGACTTCGCCTGAATTTTGTAAACGCCAAAAATAGTTAGCGCAAATGTTTTGCTTCCGTTGATTGTATTTTTTTCGTTCGGCGATCATGAGGTTTTCCCATTGAGCTCCGATATTTAACCGGTTATCTACCTCTGAAAAACCACCCCCGAAGGCTGACATCATTCCGTTATCGTAAAAGTAATATTTTTTTGGGCGTTTGATTTCTTTGCGTTGGTTGGTATTATACGGGGATAAGTGAAAGATGATAAAAGCTTGTTCTAAAAGGTTGATATAAGACGAGACAGTTTTTTTATCAACGCCGACTAACCGGGCCAGCTCGTTTAAAGACACTTCGTTGCCAACTTGTAATGATAAAGCGCGTAAAATATCAGTGAGAACTTGCAGGTTTTGAATAACTTTGTATTTAAAAAGATCACGATAAGCATAATCGGTCGCAAGTTCGTTTAGAAGCAGTTGAGCATCTAAACTTGTTCGCGTAGTAAGAACTTCGGGGTATGAGCCATAAATCATGACTTGATTAAGCGACTCAAAAACTTCACGATTACCGCGCAATTGGATTAGCTCGTTGAAACTGATGGGAAAAAGGAAATAACTCCAATGACGGCCTGTTAAAGGTTCCGCGATTTTATTTGCTAAATCGAAACTGGATGATCCGGTCGCAATAATGCTCATTTCTGGGTATGTGTCTATTAATAATTTGAGCGCTTTGCCAATATTCAAAATGGTTTGTGCTTCGTCAAAGACAATTACTTTGTGACCACCAAATGTTCTAAACATAGTAGTTGGGTCTTTAGATTGTAGAGTGCTTTCAACGATTTGAGTTTCGCAATTGAAATATCCGTTATCAGAATCATATTCGTGAAGAATTTGTTTAGATAGCGTGGTTTTACCTACCTGTCTCGGACCATAAAGTATAATAATTTTTCCAGGTTCAAATAAACGTTGCTTAATCAAGGGTAAAATTTCACGTTGAAATTCAATTGTCATACGTTTAGTTTAGTTTAGAAATCAGATATTTGGGGAGTAAGTTCCCCAAATTATCGGATATTTGGGGAGTAAGTTCCCCAAAGTAGGAATTTGCTCAATCTTTCATGGTTTCGAAAACCGGTGCTCGACCATATTTACTAGGTTTGAGCCATGATATTGTAAATAGTTGAACATGTTTCGTTTTAGCTTATAGCGATGAGTTTGAGCATTTCGGTTTGAGAATTATCATCATAGAGCTGGTAGAGAAGTATCCGTTTAGAACTAAAATTCATTTAGGGAAATGAACTGACTCTAATAATTAACTGATGATTGCTGCTTTTGTTTCATTTTTACGAAATGTTATGAAAGCGAAAACCAATAAAAGCAGTCCTAAGATTACGAAAATAATGGTCGGAGTTAAATTAGGCGATCTTAATGAGTCACACTCAATGTTAATATTTTCGGCTAGAGCTTGTTCAATTGTTCCGCTGTTTGATCCCCACTTTTCGCTCAGCAACAATGATCCGCATTTGTATATATCGCCATAAGTCTTAGCGGGGCCGACATCAATAAATCCAAAAAACAAGCCTACCCCTAGGCAAATGATGCCGAACCCCACGCAAATTTTCGCAATAACACTGCGAGGTTGATTCTCTTCTTTTGGGTCATCCACGGAAACGTCCTTTCTTTTTGAGTCTTTATTAATGTTAAACGATGATGTTCAATAGTTTAGGAATTCTAATTGTTTTTGCAAAATTATTTTCTACCAAAAATTTGTGATTTAGTGTTTTTGTTCGAAAAAGGATGATGAATTTAAATTGTGGCAAGGGGTCTAAACTTTAACGCCCGGATTAACCTGGATTTGCCAACGCCAATCAATCTATCCGACTCTAACTTTTCTGCAGCAAGCCAACCTCCCGCGGGTTGAATTTAGGTTTGTGTTTAATTTTTCGAGACTATACCACACGTACTTTTGTTTCAGAATAATTATTTTAGTTGTGATTTTCTTCTGAAAGAGGTTTTGCACAAATAAAAGTGTTATTTCAGACCTTAAAACTGAGGTATAATCTGAGAATATATCGCAGCACGAGTTGCGAACCAATGCAGAAAGGCATAATTATGGATAATGTTGAGGTCGAATTAGTTGATCCGTTAGTGGATCCGATGTTTAAGTTAGTTTTTGAGAAAGAGGAGTATCTCGCTTCTCTGATTTCGAGCGTTATGGAACAATTTGGGATAGTGGTCAAACAAGTTCAAAAAATGAATACCGAATTAGTAGGTTTCAGTAAGTATGCCAAACACCCAGTTATGGATGTTTTAGTAACCGATCAAGAACAGAGATTATT
>JAITFB010000057.1 GCA_031281695.1 Candidatus Servula neotermitis | reverse complement strand
GCATGCTTACGATGCCTATATGAATGAATATTTGAAAACTGCTTTAAGTTGGTTGGCTTCCTATAATGTTCCAGTAATTTTGCTTTCCGCGACTCTGCCTAAGACTGTAAAACACGATTTAATTAAGGCTTATTTAACTGGTAAATCTGCTGTTAATTCTAGCGCTAGGACCACTACTTCTTTTACCACCACCACTTCTTTTTCTGACACTGTTACTGATGTAGCAACAAATATTTTAGACACTCAAAACGAGTATCCTGTGTTGACTTACTCGGAAGGAAATTATGTCAAAAATTTCCCGCTGACGCTCTCAGCTCGTAGTGTGGAAGTAAAAGTAGAGTTGTTGCCTGATGAGGAAATTATCAATTTGTTACAAGCTAAATTATCCAGCGGTGGAGTAGCTGGATTAATTTTTGATACCGTAAAAAGAGCACAAGATTTTTTCCAACAAATTGAAAACGCGTTTGCAGATGAAATCGCTGCCAATACCATAAGAACGGAACTGTTTCATTCGCGGTTTATATCTCTTGACCGTTTAGCTAAGGAAGCAGAGCTGGTTAGGGCGTTAGGCCCGCCTTTAGATTTTTCAGAAAATCCTCGACCTAAGAAAATGATTGCGGTGGGTACGCAAGTGTTGGAGCAATCTTTGGATATCGATTTTGATATTCTAATTACTGATATTGCGCCAATCGATTTACTTTTACAACGCATGGGTAGGCTTCATCGACATAACAGGGATGCGCGCCCAGCACTGTTACAATCTCCGGAATGTTATATAACTGGTGTAGTAGATTTCGAGTCATTTAAATTTGTTCCAGGAATAGAAATCATTTATGGAAAATTGTTTCTAATTAGAACTTTAGAAATTTTGCCCGATCAGATATTTTTACCTGACCAAATTAATCCACTGGTTCAAAAAGTGTACGATTTGTCGAAATATGATTCTGGCGATAATGAAGTACAGGTGAATCGACAAGCTTTGGATCAGCATTACGAACGTGAACGTTCTAAAAAAGTCCGATCGAAGCCATTTAGAATTCCAGAATCAAGAAGGATGGAAGATTTAATCAGCGTGAATATTTCCGCATCTGATATTAAGCCTGAATCGGGTATGTCGCAAGCTGTGCGTGACACCAATGAAAGTTTGGAAGTTTATCTAATTTGCCGTAAACACAACGGTTATTATTTATTGCCGTGGGTGCAGAATCACAAAATCGCTAAAGGCGCAAATATTCCTGTTGATAATATTATCCCGAATAGTTTGGCGCGTTTGATCAGTCAGTGTTCAGTAAGTCTGCCTCGGGAATTAAGTAGTGGATGGGCGATTGACTCTGTTATTTGTCAATTAGAACAAAACATGATTGATTCTGGTCTTTTAGAAAATTGGCAAGAATCTTCTTGGTTAGCAGGGGACCTGGCTTTATTTTTGGACAATAACTTAGAGAATGAAATGATTGTAAACGATAAGCACTATAAAATTAGATATATGGAGTGTCTGGGGTTACAAATCGAAACTAGCAACGAGAGGTCGAATGAGTGAATTCAATTTAGTAGATCGACCTTGGATCAGGGTTCTTGGTAACGATGGTCAAGTAGACACGGTATCGCTACTTGAATTATTTAGGAGTGTTCACGTTTACAAAGCTTTGTCTAATGAATTGCCTACTGTGGATTTGGCTATTTTTCGGTTATTACTAGGCGTAGTTTATGGAACTTTCAGCAATCAGGATTCGCAAGGTAATCGAATCGTCTTTGACTCGCCTTTAGAACTGAGAGAGCATTGGTACGAAATTTGGCAACAAGGAGCATTTGACTCCGAACTCTTCCGAGATTATTTGTCACAGTATAGGGCTAGATTTGATTTGTTTTCCGAGAGCGTACCATTCATGCAAACAGTTGGTTTGCAAAGAGTGAATGATCCAAAGAAGCTAACCGCTAAGCCTTATAATGAGTTAGCGACTGTCATTGAGGTGGTACCTTCGAGAGTTGATCGCCGTTATTTTACGGAGAGAGTAGAGGCGGGTGTTAGCAGTTTGTCTTTTGATGAGGCAGCGCGTTGGTTGGTCACTTTTCAGGCTTATGATTATGCTGGGAAAAAATCCGCGGTAGTGGGCGGCACTAAGGATGGTGGTGGAACTGGTTGGTTAGGGAAGATTGGTGCTGTGGTTAATTTGGGTGATAATTTATTTGAAACGTTAATGTTGAATTATGTTTGTTTCGATGAGCTGCGTGAACCAGTTCGCGGAAAAAATTACTGGGAACAACCTTATTTTTCTAGTCCAGCTAAACGCAACAGAACTCCTGTTAATTTTATTGAATTATTGACTTGGCAATCTCGACGTTGTTTATTGTTTAGAGAAGGTGACAGGGTAGTTGGTATTCTGGCATCCTACGGTGATGTGTTCGACAAGAATAATTTACAGAGTTTGGAGTTAATGTGCGGGTGGCATGAAAGTAGCGTTAAGTCGAAGAACGATGGGAGAAAACCGTTTATTCCAAATAAGCATGATCCTAGCCGCCAAATGTGGCGAAATTTGCCTAATTTTCTGGTTCAAAAAGAAGGAGGTGATCGTTATCGAGCGCAGGTTTTAAATTGGATTGGTGATTTAGAAGAAAATCAAAAGTTTAATAGAAACCAGATTCATATTTGGACAGTGGGAGTAGAGTTTGGTCCGATGGATGCAAATATAAACCAAATCGTCACTGATTCGCTCACCATTAATGCGGCACTCTTGAGTGAATTATCTAATGGGTTGATTGAGTTGGTACTGGAAGTTTTGGATACTACGGACAAGATTGTAAATCGTTATGGCAGATTATTGGAAAATTTGGCACAGGCTTCAGGACTTAAACGTTCAGATAAAGACCAAAAATTTAAAGCGATTTTCCCTCGAGCTAAGGGTGAGTTTTATGCATTATTGGATCAACCGTTTAGAGAATGGTTGAGTGCAATGGATAATCATCGACTACCAATTGATTTACAGAATCAGTGGTATGAGCAGGTACGTGCAATATTGACAGTAACGGTTGATGAAAAATTAAATCAAGTTAGCAACTCTGCGATTGTGGGATGTGACACGGATGGTAAAAGAATTAATGCAGCATTAGCTGAACGGTGGTTTTGGTCTGCGGTAAATAAGTTAATTCCGCTTCGACAGAAAGGAACATATAATGAAACAAATCCCTAGAGCGGTAGTAGTTACCATGAAGAAATTAGAAGCTTTCGAAAAAACTCACGATCAATCTTATTTGAGAGCGAGTTTAGCGAAATTAAGGAGAGGGGCGGGTCGTTCTTTAGAGTCTTCTCCAGAAACCTGGGAGTTAATTTTTTCCGATTTTTCCGACAGTGATTTTGATAATCCAAGAGTTTTTGATAACGACATCGAAGTACCTTTCACGGTTTTAACTCTTTATGCTGTGCACCGCCAAGGCGGAAAAATCGCTCATAAAAAAGATTTTCCGTTAGGTAGGGCGTTAGGTGTATTGCGCGTTAGATTAGGCGAAGACGGTTCAAAGTCTATGACCAGACGCTTTGATCAATTGATTACTGCGAAGAGTTTTTCCGAAATAAGGCAGTATGCCCGAGGGTTGATTCAAATTTTACGTCAAAATGATTTACCTTTCGATTATAAAAAGTTTGCTAACGATATATATTGGTTGAATATCGGCAAAAAACAAATACGACAGAGAGTCTTACGTCGGTGGGGACGAGATTATTGGACTATCGATTCTGAAATCAAGGGCGCGGATCCGCTCGTTGATCTTAAAGACAAGGAAGATTCAAGTGATTAGACTGACATCCATTTTATCGTCTAAACTATGGTCGTTAGTGCGTATTAAATCGCGAAAAGGAGAAAATAATGACTAAAACAATTGTGGACATCCACATTATACAAACGGTTCCGCCTAGCTGCGTGAACCGCGACGACACAGGGCGTCCCAAAACTGCGCAATATGGGGGAGTCCAACGAGCCAGAGTATCCAGCCAAGCTTGGAAGAAAGCGGTTCGCGATTATTTTCGCGATAAGTTAGGTAATGAGCAGGTCGGAATCCGTACTTTGAATTACGCTGCTTTGATTGCTAAAGAGATAGTCGGTCAATCAGAAGTTGACTTTGAGCAAGCCGAACAATTGGCTCAGGAAGTTTTGTCCAACGCTGGAATTACCAAAGGAGGAGCTTTATTTTTCATTAGCCGACCTCAGATTTCTGCCTTGGCAAAATTAGCTATTGATCATCCTGAGGACGAAAAAGATTATAAAAAACTCGCTAAAGAGTATATTAAGAAAAATAA
>JAITFB010000019.1 GCA_031281695.1 Candidatus Servula neotermitis | reverse complement strand
CCTCCTACAAAAACTTGATCCATGGCTTCAGTCAAAGTGTCGGCGAAGCCAATTGTGTCGCCAAAACTGACTAAGACTTTTTTCATAAGCGGGAACGAAGTATTTCCGGAAGATTGAACATAGACAGGTTGAACATAGACTAATCCTCCAGCGATGGGAAGAGTCAATAAATTCCCGCGCGTAATGTCGGAACTGCCAGTTTGTAATAAATTGAGCGCTTGCGATACTTGAGCGTTGGAATTGAAATTGTTTTGAGCTTGCCCAGGTCCGGGGACTGTCGAATTTTTGGGGAGTTCTAGCAATCGAAGTTTTCCGTAGTCAGGTCCAATTACTCCGGCTTGATTTCCAGCATCCGAACTGGCCGCTAAAAACCCAGTCAAAATCTCTCGCCGAGATTCGCCTCCTGGGATAAAGCCAGTGCTTAGAGAAAAGATGGGTTTTTCATCGCCAGGCATTTCTAAAGTCAGATAATAGGGAGGTTGTTTTTGAGCGGAAGTGTATTCTTGTCCGTATTCGTCAACGCTGGTTGCAGTTCCTTTAGTTGGGTCGTCAGGAACATGCCAAAAGTCTTCTCCAGAGAAAAATTGGCTCGCGTCATTGACATGATATTTGGCTAAAAGAGAGCGTTGGACTTTGAACATAGATTCAGGGTAGCGAATGTGAGACATTAGTTCGCCACTGATTTCGGACAGCGGCTTGACTGTATTGTTGAAAATTTTGGTCCAAGCTTTCAAAATGGGGTCATTTTCATCCCAAGCGTAGAGATCGACTGTGCCGTCATAAGCGTCAACCGTAGCTTTAATGGAGTTTCTTACATAATTGGCAGCTCCTGATTCCAAAGCTTGATTGGTTTTGCTGGTACGAGTTAAAGAGTCTTGGGTGGCATCTTGAAGATCGATTTTTTGGGAGTAAGGGAAATTTTCGGAGGTTGTATAAGCATCGACGATCCATTTCACGCGTCCGTCCACAACAGCAGGATAAACTCGTCCGTCTAAAGTCAAGTAAGGAGCTACATTTTCAACTCTTTGACTGGGATCACGATAAAATAGGGCTTGGGACTCAGGGGTGACTCGTTCGGAAAATAGTAGTTGAGTGTCGCCGAAGCGAATAGTGTACATCATTTGGGTAAAAATGTTGTTGATAGTTGGGCCGCCTGAACCAGTAAAAGTGGTGACTGCTCCAGTTCCTGAAGAATCGGAAGGGTAATCAAATTCCCAATTTTCCGAACCTGAATTCCCTACAATCGAATAATTTGGCGCGTTAGGTGAGAAATAAATGCGGGGTTCATATTTATATTCCGAGGTTAAATCGCCTACTGTAGGGATGTCTTTTTCGAAGAACTTCGGATTGCCGTCCACAGTGACTTGATTTCCATAAGCGGCGACCAATCCGTATCCATGGGTAAATACTGTATGGTCGTTCACCCAGTTTCTTTGATCATTTCCAGCTAAATTGATTTCGCGAGCGGCAATCACAGTGTCACGCGATTCTCCATTTAAATTGTATTTATCGACGGCTAAAGTGTCCACGAAGTTGTAATATTGTTTGTTTTGTTGAATTTGTCGAAAAGTAGGCGAGACTACTTGAGGATCCAATAAGCGAATTTGAGCCGTAGTTTCGGCATCTTTGCGGACTTCATCGGCCGAAGCTTGAGTTTTAGCGTTGTAATCGATGATTTCGACTTTATCTAAACCGAAACTGTAATCTGTAGCTTCGATATTGCGCTGAATGTATTCAGACTCCAAAGTTTGAGCGTTAGGTTCAACTACGAATTTTTGAACAATGTAAGGGATGACTGCGGTACATAAAATTGACGCGACCATAAACCCGCCGATTGCGAATAAAGGTATAGTCCATTTTTGAAGGAAAATGGTTACTATGCAAGATACTCCAACGACTAATGCTAAAACAGCTAATACAGTATTTCCCGGAATGAACGCATGGGTTGAAGTATAAGCGGCTCCCGTAATGCGATCTCCTACTTCAGTTAGAGTGTTATAACGTTGCAAGAATATTCCAGCAGCTGTAGCAATTGAGATGATGGCTCCGAACACTACCATTTGAATTTTAGCTGGAGTGGAGATGCTGATTCGAGAAGTAGCTCTTCGATTTTGACCAAAAATGGACAGACGCGTTTTGCGGATGGACGTTGAATTTGGGTCAATCCCAATTCGTCTAATCGCTCCGACGCTTAAGTGAATCAAGAAGCAACAAATTAGGCAGAACCAAACCAATACGTTGAGCATATTGACGATTACTTGCAAACCTGGCAAAAGAAACACATAGAATGAAGCATCTAAGCCGAATTGGGGGTCTGCATAGCCAAATTCTTCGCCGTTAAACATTAGAAGGATTTGGGTCCAATTTGCGGCTAAATTCATACCGCCTACTACGCCAGCTAAAGCGCCCACTGCGCCGAATAATGGTTTGTGATATTTTTTTATACTATCAACAACTGATCTAATTCGTTGATCATCCAACGCAGAATAGGTCGGTCGTTTGGCGTAAGCGACACTCAAGCTGAGAATGACGACTAAAGCAGTTACAATAAACCCAGCTATGAATAATCCCGCGGGTATGAGGAGTTGCTTTAGAAAGACTTGGGCGTAACCGGCTTGTTCAAACCAAAAATAATCTGTAAGAGTAAAGGAAAGAACGTAGAATGCGAAGCCGACTACTGCTAAGGTTAGAATTAAAATTACTAGGAGCTTTTTCCACCAAAGCATTTTTCGCTGGACTTTGGGTCTATCGGCATTTGCTTTAGCGCGTTCTTGAGAGACTTTAATGATTTGCTGAAGGAATGAATTTTGAGAATCGGAACCTTGACCAAACCAGTTGGGATTTTCGCTAGGCATATTTATATTTTATATCACTGCTAGGACAGTTCCTAGAAACATTAAAGGAGCTGCGGGGAATTCTAGATTGTTGGTAAATGGTTGCGCAGAGAAATCCAGAAATGTAAAACGTAAATTGTGGTTAGCGGTGAGGAAATAGGAATTAGGAATTAGTTCTGCGAGATTGTCATGACCGCCTGTGTCTTCGGCTGTTACACTTTGGCCTACTGCGTTTTGACTACTGCCGACTGTGTTAGGCGTATGTTGATTAATGTTTTTACTCAAAAAGTTACTCATAGGTTTGCTCGACGTAATCTCGGTACGAGGGATTCGAGTGAGTTGGATAAGCGCGAAAACAGTTAATAATAGGAACGTAAGGATTTGGGCAAAAAGATATTGTTCAATTCTTCCAGTAGTCGCCAGCAGCATCCCTAAGCCAAAAGCGTATTTTACGTCTCCGAAATAGAGTAATCCGAATAAGTATAATACTTCATATACTGCAACGTTGACTATCCCCCAAATTAGGGCCTGTCTCCAAAATTGTAAATCGAACGGGACCAGCAATAAAGACGACCAAATCACGAGGATATTTAATTTGTCAGATAGATAAGTAGTCTGCCAATCTAAAGCAGCGTTGAACCCCAGCAACAGTACTGCTAAGCAAGTCCAAATTAACATTAGGTCCATTTTTTAATTTTACTTACCACAGTTGACAAAATCAGAGGTTAATGGTTCGCTATGAGAAATTTTTTGGTTTTAAAATCTCGTTCAGCTGGTTGATTATTGGAAATTAATGATGAAATCCAAAAGTTAATGAAATTAAAAACTGACACTCCAATTTTTCGCGTAACACAATTTAAGCTTATAGCATATGAAAGGAAAAAATCATGACAAATTTATTTGATTTAACAGGCAAGAATGCCATTGTCACAGGTGCATCCAGCGGACTGGGTGTGCAATTTGCTAAAGCTTTAGCTCGTCAAGGGGCGAATGTAGCTTTGGTGGCTCGGAGGTTAGAAAAATTAGAACAGACCAAAGCGGAGGTGGAAAAGTTCGGTGTGAAAGCTATCGCAATCAAGTGCGATGTTTTGAACAATGACGAAATCCGTCGCGCGGTGGAAGAAGTGAAAACTACTTTCGGCCGGATTGACATTTTGGTCAATAACGCTGGAACTGCTACGTCTGCGCCAACTGTTGAACATTCTGACGAGGAATGGTATCGCGTAATCAACACCAATTTAAACAGTGTGTTCATTTTTGCGCGCGAAGTAGGTAAAGTAATGGTGGAACAAAAATACGGCAAAATCATTAACATCGGCTCAATTCACAGCAAAGTGGCGATGCCGGGATCACCTTTAGTGGCTTATGCGACTTCCAAAGGTGGAGTTTTGATGATGACCAAAGCTTTGGCTGCCGAATGGGCGTCTCAAGGCATTACAGTCAACGCAATCGGCCCTAGCTATTTCGAAAGCGAAATGACCGATGCAGTTTTGGGAGTTCCCGAAGTTCGCGCCATCATCGAAAAACTGGCTCCAGCCGGACGAGTCGGTAAACCAGGTGAACTCGATGGAGCGTTAATTTATTTCGCTTCCGATGCTTCCAGCTTCACTACTGGCCAACTACTCAACGTCGACGGCGGTTGGACTACGGTTTAGCTCGCTACACTCGCAGTTATCAGTAGCTAGCAGCTAGCAGTTATCAGATGTCAGATGACAGAAGACAGTTATCAGAGATAAAATCTTGCCGATAGAGCGTCCGCTGTTCCAGTAAAACAATCTGAACTAACTGCTAACTGCTAGCCACTAACTGCTAATTGCTAACAACAAATTCCTGTTCAGGTGAAACAATTCTTAGTTAACTAAAAGAGCATAGTCGAGTTAAACTAACTTTATGAGTGGTTTTTTCAAACCAGAGAGTGACAAATTTTACCCTCTCTATCAAAATCCCGCCCAAAAGCTGGTAGAAATGACCAAACTTTTGGAAAAAATGCTGTACGTTGATTTGGAACAAAAAAAACGCATTGCTCGAGAAATCGGAGCTTTGGAGGATCAAGCTAACGACGATCGCGACAAAATTACCGCAGAGATTGCCACGTCGTTTGTGACCCCATTTGAACGCGATGATATGTTTTCTTTAGCTCAGGCTATTGAAAGAGCCATTGGGTTGATTGATAACGCTGCGGAGTTGTTGATTATGATTCAGTTCGACGATGTGGAATATTTGCCGTCCAAAGTGACCAGACAAATGAATCTAATCCGTTCTTCAGCTGATGCAATTTATGAAGCGATGCTCGACCTTAAACATGTTACTAAGTTGGAAAAGTTTTGGGGGATTGTGCGCGACAATGAACATCAAGCTGACCATTTTCGGCGCTCGATGTTGACTAAACTCTATACGCGCGAAGAGGATCCTATCCGCTTGTTCAAAGTCAAAGAAATTATTGAACTGCTTGAGGAAATCATTGATGGACTCTTGCATATTGCGCATGTAGTCGAAATTATCGCCCTGCAAGAACAATAACTATGGAACTAGCCTTAGTTCTAATCGTCTTAATTTTAGCGGTAGGCTTTGATTTCACCAATGGTTTTCACGATGCTGCCAACGCGATTGCGACCGTAGTTTCGACCCGCACTTTACCGCCCAAAGTTGCGCTTTTGATGGCGGCAGTTATGAATTTGGTGGGGGCGCTTTTAGGAACTGAAGTGGCCGAGACTATCGCCAACAGCATTTTGAGCCTGGACGATACGCCTATGAATTTACATCTTTTGATTTTATTAGGGGCGTTAATTGGGGCAATTTCCTGGAATTTAATCACTTGGGCGTTTGGATTGCCGTCTTCTTCTTCGCACGCTTTAATCGGCGGATTAGCTGGTTCGGGGGCGGTGGCTATGCTGTTCAACTCACAAGTTCAAGTTCAGTGGAGGTCAATTGTGGAAAAAGTGATTTATCCCATGTTGACTTCGCCTTTGGTGGGGTTCGTTTTAGCGTTCTTTCTAATGACGCTGGTGCGCTTTCTTTTGCGCAATGCTTCGGCGGCCAAAACTTTTCCGCGTTTTCGAATTCTACAAATTATTTCATCTTCTGCTATGGCTTTGGGGCATGGGTTACAAGATGCGCAAAAGACCATGGGGATTATGTTTTTGGCTGCCACAGCAGTCAATTGGGTGGATCCGGCTCAGGGCATTCCGCTTTGGGTGAAATTGTTGGCGGCTAGCGCGATTTCTTTGGGAACTTATTCTGGCGGCTGGCGGATTATGAAAACTTTGGGCCGCAAAATTATCGACTTGGATGTTAGCCAAGGTTTCGTCGCCGAAATGACTGGCGCATCGGTTTTGTACGTCACAGCCTTTTTTATGCATGCGCCGATTTCTACTACCCATACTATCACGGCGGCAGTGATGGGCGTGGGCGCGACCAAAGGGGCTAAAGCGGTGCGCTGGTCAACTGCCCAAAATATTGTGGGAGCTTGGGTCTTAACGCTGCCAGCTTCAGCGGCGATGGGCGCTCTGTCTTTTGGATTGTTGCATCTGGTTTTACCGTTGTAAACTCTAACGCCTATGACTCTGCTGAAAATTACCGATCTTTCAGTTAGTTATTTGCCTGCATCACCAGCACCTACTACTGTTGTCCAACCACCACCGTCACTGTCAGAACCAACACCCACTGCTGTCAGCTCGCAACCATCCGATACTCTTACGCCTCGACCACCTGCGACATTAACTGGTGAGACTCCAATTTCTGATGTCGATTCTCTGACTTCAGGCGCTGAAACTGACTATTGGGCCTTGAAATCTTTTAGTCTAAGTATTGATGCTGGCGAAAAAATTGCTTTAGTAGGGGAGAGCGGTAGCGGCAAATCAACTTTGGCCTATGCCTTGTTGGGATTATTGCCAGCAA
>JAITFB010000074.1 GCA_031281695.1 Candidatus Servula neotermitis | reverse complement strand
GGTAGGTTTTTCAAAACTGAAGTTGTAGAGGAGCTAGAGGCTGATCGACGTATGATTGATGCTGGTGATTATTCAAACCTTTCACGTCCATTTGACAATCTTGATGATTTTTTCGCTAGTTTAGAGAACGATAGTGATAATTAAGTATAGCAAACGGTTTAAAAAAACTTACAATCGTTTGCCGCAGAAAATAAAAGAGCAAGTAAAGCAACGTACCTCTTTATGGACTACGGATCCTCAAAATCCGCAATTGCACGTACATCGGCTTAAAGCAGATATGCATGAATACAAAACTTTCAATGTCAGTGGAGATTTACGGATCAAATATCATGAAGAAGCCGACGGAGTTTTTATATTTGATGATATCGGAACCCATAGCCAACTGTACTGACGAATTTCTGCTAATTTCTAATTCCTAAAACAATCTAGCAACGCTTTCCTCACCCACAACATCATCTTTTACTTTTTCTAGGCCGCCCCCATAAACGTTGGACAATTTGGCAACGACTCCCTCACTGACAACCTCATTATTTTACGTTTTTCGTTTTACGTTTCCAGTCGTTTTACGTTTATAGTAAACTACTGGTGAAAGGTAAATTATGCCCACAACAGTTCCAGCCCAACCTCATAGCGCCCTAGAATTAGGCGAAGACCCCAGTTCATTGGTCGTCGAATTCGGAAAGCACAAAACTCCAGTAGTGAAAAAGTATGTTCCAAAACCAGACAAGTATGAAATAGAAGAAGAAAATGAGAAACCTGAACTTACTCCGGAGTTTTTAAAAACGCACCCCAATTATCGTTCTGTTGATGACCTTACGGAAGCTGAAATCCAAGCTCATTCGAGTCCTGCAGGCCACTGGTCATTTGACGAATACGAGGGAAGATTTATCCGACCTGAAATTGTTGAAGAAATGATGGAGACTGGACGTTTAATTGATGAAGGACGTTATGACGAGTTGGGTCTTAGTCTTGTTTTTGATAACGCTGATGATTTTCTGGCTAATTTAATGGCAGAGATCAATGAGAGTTAGAAGGACTGCTCAGTTCACCAAAAAATTTCGGCGTTTACCGAGTAAAACGCAACAAAGATTTGACGAAAGATTTAAGCTGTGGATGCGTGATTACAATAATGTGATACTCAATGTGCATCAGTTAAGTGGGAAATATAAGAAATTTAAAACGTTCAATGTTACAGGTGATATACGAGTTTGGTTTTACCAAGATGCAGACGGTGTTTACGTACTGGATAACATCGGCACCCACAGCCAACTGTATTAATATTTCGGTCACTTTTTCAAAACTGAGTAGCAACAGCAGATCGTAAAGTATTTTTGCGCTAAAAAACTTTTGTAAAAAATTTGGTTAGTGAAATATCGTTATGTCAAACTAGATATATGCCGACATATCGTGAGACATCAGAAGAATTGCTTACCAATGAATCTTCGGTCTCGGAGTCGCCTACCCGAGAGCACCCAGATTCTCCCTTATGGTTCGATCGGGTAGGCGCCCAATCGATTGATTCATTTTTGAATTTACGTACTTCAGTCAAAGCTAAACGCGGGATTGTCGATTTACTCATTTTGAGTTTAGTCAATGAAAAACCTATGCACGGTTATCAAATTATGCAAGAAATCGAAACCCGTTCAAAAGGGATGCTGCATACCGGATCTGGCTCAGTTTATCCGTCGCTCCAACGTCTGGAGAAAAAAGGGCAGGTTGAATATGAGGAACAAAACGGCAAAAAAGTTTATCATGTAACTGAGGCTGGAAAAGCAGCAGCTTTAGATTTACCAGACTTGAATGCTGATTGTTTCATGGAGCATGGTCCAAAATTATTTGAGAACCCTAAATTTGTGGCTTTGGCTAAAGAAATGCATAAAGTGTCTCTGCAGTTTATGCAAATTGTGCATTCGCCGGACACTAACGACGAAACTTTTGATCAATTGATTCAATTAGTGAAAAATTTCCGTAAAGAATTATTAGAATTA
The DNA here is from genome assembly GCA_031281695.1 of Candidatus Servula neotermitis. GTDB lineage: Bacteria > Actinomycetota > Actinomycetes > Actinomycetales > Bifidobacteriaceae > Servula > Servula neotermitis. The sequence continues at coordinate 23,277 of JAITFB010000074.1, read as the reverse complement.
CAGTTTGCGGATTAAGGAGTAAATATTATGAACAACGAAAATTCTGAGCAAGCAGTTTTACAGCTGAGAAATGTTACTAAATCTTATAAAATCGGCGAGATTGTTACCCATGCTTTGAATGGGGTCACTATTGATTTTCGACCGCAAGAATTTGTAGCGATTTTGGGTGCTTCAGGCAGTGGAAAAACTACTCTGTTGAATATTATTGGCGGTTTAGACCGTTATGATAGCGGCGAATTGTTGATTAAAGGCAAGAACACTAAGAACTTTAAGAATAAAGAATGGGATGCTTACCGCAACAATTCTATCGGTTTCGTTTTCCAAAGTTACAATTTAATTTCCCACATCAACATTATCAAGAATGTCGAAATGTCGCTTACTTTGACTGGAACTAACCGCAAAACTCGGCGGGCTAAAGCTATTGAAGTTTTGAAAAGAGTGGGTTTAGGCGATCATTTGCATAAGAAACCTAGTCAACTATCTGGCGGTCAAATGCAAAGGGTGGCAATTGCGCGAGCCTTGGTCAATGATCCGGAAATTTTACTTTGCGACGAACCGACCGGAGCGTTGGATTCCGAGACCTCAGTTCAAATTTTAGAGCTGATCAAAGAAGTTGCTTCGGATCGGTTAGTGATTATGGTGACGCATAATCAGGAAATCGCTGATGAATATGCTAAACGAATTATCCGAGTTTCGGATGGCAAAATTCAAGAGGATACGAGCCCATTCGATGCCAGCGTCACTCCAGATCAATTCCAACTGAAAAAAACCCGTATGAGTTTCTGGAATGCTTTAGGCTTATCGTTTACCAACATTCTGACCAAAAAAGGTCGCACGTTTTTGACTGCTTTTGCCTCCTCGATCGGCATTATCGGTATTGGCTTGGTTCTGAGTCTTTCTAATGGCTTTCAAGAACAAGTGGACATTTATGAACGGGATACTTTAGCTGGCTTCCCGGTTTTGATTTCGCGGCAGACTGTCCAAATTGACGAAGAGACTATGATGAACCAGCAAAACGAAATGGAAAAGCGTATGATGGGAACTGGCGATTTCACGGCCAGCCAAGAAGTTTACTTGCGTTATCCAGACGAGACCAGCATTCGTCACGAAAATAAATTGGACAACGAGTATTTAGAATATGTGGAAAAAATTGATCCAGCAGTTTGCGATTTGATTGGCGTGACTCGGGTGGTGAACTTGAATTTATTAGGCAAAGTTGATGGCAAAGTGAAGTCTGTGTCTTTTGGTTCAGCAATATCCATGGGCGAAGAATCCAGCAACAGTTCCGGCTCAGCTAATTTGCCGCCTATGGCGACTGGCGGTGGTTCCAATATTTCCGAATATGGACTCTCCAGCTATCCAGCCAGCCAAGATGGAACTTACAGTTTCTTGGCTCAACGCTATGATGTTTTGGCCGGTGAGTTGCCGACTTCCGATTTTGAATTCGTTTTGATTGTGGATACTGACAATCAATTGAATGCTGAGAGTTTGGAATCGCTGGGCTTCGATTTTGATAAAACTAAGACGGTCGGATTCGACGACATTGTCGGACATAAAATCAAATGGATCCCTAACGATGTTTGGTATGAAGAAATGACCATCCCTATGACTGACACCACAGTCTACACTCCCAATCCGGATTTGGACCAGCTATACGACAATGCGGACGCCAAGACTTTGACCTTGTCGGCTATCGTGCGAGTGAAGCCGGATATGGGAATGTCGATTATGAAAACTGGTCCAGCCTATAGCGATGGTTTGACGAAATGGGCGATTGAACAAAGCCAAACTTCCGAGATTGTGAAAGCCCAGGAGGATTCTAAAACAAATGTTTTGAGTGGTCAAGACATTGACGAGGAAACTAAATCTCAGCTTTTGATGATGTTGGGCAACAATGATGACCCTTACTTGATTACTATGTTTGCCTCTAATTTTGACGCTAAAGATCAACTGCGTGAATATCTTAACGAATGGAATACTGGAAAAGCTGACTCGAACAAAATTATCTATACGGATATGGCTGAACGCATCAGCGAAATGTCCGGCGGAATTATGACTGCGATCACTTACGTATTGGTAGGTTTCAGCGCGATTTCCTTAATCGTATCCTTGATTATGGTGGCGATTATAATTTACACTTCAGTCCTCGAGCGCAAGAAAGAAATCGGCATTTTGAAAGCTTTGGGCGCGCGCAATAAGGATATCACGCGAGTCTTTACCGCCGAAACCTTCATTATTGGATCGCTTTCGGGATTGTTAGGCATCGGCATTGCTTATTTACTGACGATTCCAATCTCAAACGTTATTTACGATATGACCGAATTGGAAAATGTGGCGAACTTGCCGATTCTCTACGCAGCAGCCTTATTTGGTGTTAGCTTAGTGCTCACCTTGCTGGCCGGTTGGACTCCCGCCAAAATGGCCGCCTGCCTCGACCCTGTGGTTGCGCTCCGTGATGAGTAGGCGCTCACTTCGTTCGCAGTAGTCAGTAATCAGCCCTGCAGGATTATTTCAGTGAATGCGCTTGTGCTCTAACGCTGCTGCCAAATCTGCAGTTCTAACTGCTAACTGCTAATTCCTAGCGTAAAATTAATTGGTGACTGATGTTCGGCAAGTAAATGACTATTTGAATGAGCTCTATCCCTTAGCGGCAGCGGAGGAGTGGGATTATCCAGGACTGGTGTTGGGTGATCCAAAATGGCTGGTCAAAAAAATCTTATTGGCGGTGGATCCGACTTATGAAATTGTTCAAGATGCGGTCAGAACCGATATAGATTTTTTATTTACTCACCATCCGTTGTTCTTTCGAGGTGTGCATCAATTGAGCGGTTTGGATTTTCGAGGCGCGTTAGTGAATGAGCTAATTAGCCAGCGGATTGCTTTATATTGCGGACATACTAACGCTGATGCTGCGCCTAATGGTTCGGCGGACTATTTTGCTCAAAAATTGGACTTATTGGAGACTGTCCCGTTGTTTGAGAATTTGGGTCGTGTGGGTATGTTGCCTCAGTCCATTAGTTTGCGTGAGCTTGCGGAAAATATTCAAAGTTTTGTACCAGCGACGGTCGGTGGAATTCGAGTAGCTGGCTCATTGGATGCGCAAGTTTCGAAAGTGGCTTTACTTCCAGGCAGCGGCGATGGCTTGTTTGACGCTGTGCGCGCAACTCAAGCTGATGTGTATATTACTTCAGATTTGCGTCATCATCCGGTCTTGGACTTACGTCAACAAGCTGAGTTTGAACAACGGTTGTTCAAGACAGATTTGTCCCGCCCTTTCTTGATCGACGTTCCGCATTACGCCGCCGAATTTGTATTTTTGGAGTCTTTGCAATCCAGCTTGTCCGAAAAATTTCCCGACTTGAGTATTGTGACTTCAACTATTAACACTGACCCTTTTACAGCTCGCTTCGCGAGTAATTAGCATTAGACAGTCTTTCAGTTTGAATATTTTGCAAGACATTATTCTTGTCATTTAAGTTAAGCTGGTGCTATGTCAGAAGAAAGTTTATCTAAACTGGGGGATTCGGATAATGAACCGATCCATGAGCCGTTGAATTCGAGTTTACTCAATGATTTGGCTGATATTTCTGTGACAGATGAGAATGAGATTGATTTGCCAACGTTCTCTCCTGAGTCGAAACAAACTAGCGCCGACCAAAATGCGTCTAATGGCGGATTAATTGTAGATCCTACAATTACTGCTCAAAACGAACCCACACCGGAGAAATCTAATCGTAACTTGGTCATTATACTGTCTTGTTCGATTGCAGCTTTTCTTATCGCGGCTGCAGCATTTTTATTGTGGGTCTGGCCAGGGTTTATAAGCAATTCCGAAAGCTCTTCAACGAGTCCAGTATTGACGCCGGTAACGCCGATTGAAAATACGGATTTAGCAAATGCGATTCCTAAATTCGATGGAGTGTTCACGATGATCGAGCAAACAATCGGTAATTCATGGTCGGCTCAAGACCCAATTCATCAATATCAAATGCTTTATCAGGATAAAGATTCTGCTGAGGCAACTTCATTTGAGGTGATAGTTGGTCAATGGAAGTCCACAATTGAGGCTAAGAAAGCTTTCGCCAATTTATTGCCAGCTTCAATTGAGTCGACAGCTTCGGGCGATACTGTAGTGGATGGAGCTGTTCAAGGCCAATATGTCCAATTTTTAGACTCGGCTGACCCAGCTTCGGGTTATGTGCTTTGGCAAAACGGTAATGTTGTAGTGCAAGCCAGAGGACCTAAAGATTTGATTTTCAATTTTTACGAAGGTTATGGCTTATGATATTTGTCGGCTTAGGCACCGACATCCATCAGTATTCAGAAGACAGCTTAAAGAAGACAGCTTACAGAAGACAGCTTATAGAAAACAATGAGCAGGATCAAGGATCAAGGATCAAGGATCAAGATGATGGTGCTACAGGCTCTGCTGTTGAGGGTCATTCTGATCTGCCATCTGCCATCTGTCATCTGAAATTATATGGTTTGACTTGGTCGGAGTATCCGAGGTTGACAGGAGATTCGGACGCGGATGTTGGTTTACATAGTATTATTGACGCTTTATTGTCTGGCAGCCAGAAAGGCGACATTGGTCAACGTTTCGGCGTTGGTCCAAATGTAAACGGACTGTATGACAGTTTGGCGATGTTGAAATTAGTGGTGGAGGAAATTATGCAAGATGGTTTTCGGGTGGTCAATTTGGTTTCGCAGTGTATATGCAACGGTCCGAGAATTTCTAAGCGCAAATCGGAGGTGCAAAAATTGTTGGCTGAAGTCCTTAAAACGCCTTTCGTTAATGTTTCTGGTAAAACTTCGGAAGGGATGTTCGGCGCAAACTGGTCTGGCATTTATGTAATATCTAATGCTCTTCTGGAGAAAAAGGATTAAAATAGTAAGTAAAGGTGTATTATGAAAAAATTGTTCATTTCGCGGTCAGACCTTCAAAAAGAACAGTTGATTTTGAAAGATAACTCTGGCGAGGAGTTTTATTTACCGTTAAGCGATGACGTTAGAACAGCTGTGTATCAAGTTGATGCGAAAGAGTTAACTAAGACGGCTTTAACGCTTTCCCCTAAAGATATTCAAAGGAAAATTCGCGCTGGTATTAGTCCAGTTGAATTAACTAAACAAACTGAAATGTCGTTAGAGGAGATTAATCGTTTTGCTTTACCGATTCAAGGTGAAAAGAAAATTGCAATTCGTCAATTCCGAGCCGCCCGATTAGATAAGTCGAAGCCTTTTCAGCCTTTGGAATCAGTGATGGCACGGATTTTAGCATCGGATAATATCTCACTCAATGATTTGACGTGGGAAGCTGTGAGATTGGATAATAATCCATGGCGAGTCAGCGCACATTATTCGTTTAATGGTCAAACGCTCGACGGTGTTTGGCTTTGGGATCCCGAAAGCTCTAAGATCGAGCCGATTGGAGGCGAATCTTATCGTTTGATTGGTCTGGATACGGAATCAATTGAACCGGTAATCGAGTCGCCTGAAAAGTCTCAAGAGTCAAAGACGTACACTTTTAGTGAGGAAATCAAGACCGAATATTCAAAAATGTTTCCTCAATTGACTCCCAACCAATCGGTCGCTCAGCCAGTCAAATCAATGACATCTACTGATACTGCTGAGGAGTTTTCGAAAAATACTCAAGAACAGCGTGCATCGGTCTCATCTTTGTCTTCGGCTCAACCTCAGGTCGAACCTGAACCATTGTCCGCCTCGGCGAAAACTGTTCAAGATCAAGAACGGATGTTTGAACCAGCAGCAGACTCGCTTTCGGAATCAAATTCTTCAATCGTCCAGCAACCATCTTTGTCAACTCAGTCACAGAGTGCTGAACCAGTCGTTCAGCTAGAGAATCCGGTTTTTATGCCATCCGCGGTAGAGTCGACAACTAAAGCTAAAGAAGAAGATTTTTCGACCGAGATAATTTCGACTCCTCAAATTCAAGAACCTACTTCAAAATCCAGCCGAATTAAAGTTCCCTCCTGGGATGAGATTCTCACGGGTTAAAAACCAGTGACTAGACATTCGAAATTCGAATCCGAAAGCAATAGCACGTTTATGGAAACGATATTGCAGAATTAATTGCTGGCGCTAATCGCTAATCACTGCGAGCGAAGCGAGTCGTACCCCCGCAGGGATGTCGTTCCATTTTGAGTATTTGCGTGTATAGCGTAGCATTCGGTATTTTGGGAATTGTCATTGGGTATAAATTGGGTATAAAAGGACACAGATAGTCATTACAGCCAGACATTTTAGACATTTAGCTAAACCCATATTCCTAGGTTTCGAGTTTTCGGGAGTTTATTTCTGTGGAGCAGTAGGGGGTAGGTCAGGAATATGAACCATAAGGATCAATTGCTTCAGGAGCTACGTCATTCCAATGCACCGGCACGGTTTCATCTATGGGTTTATCTAAAGCTTGGAGAGCAGTTGGATATTTAGCCAAAATTTCGGCTTCGGTAATTTCTCTGTAAGCTCCCGAATAGGGGCTATAGGGCTGTAAGTAATCGGAAGACAACATCGCCCATTCCCAGCGGTCGGTTTTAGGGTTATACAGAAGATTATGAGATGCTCCGCCTAATTGAACCTGTAAGATTTGCTCATTTCGTTCTAGATCAGTGAGTTCGATATATCTCGGTCTTGTGGGTCTGATCATTTTAGCCATTCAATTCCTTTCGGCACTTTTAGTATAATCTTTGATGGAACGTAATTTTAGTAGAGCAGGTGAAACTATGGCGGTTTCTTGCCTTTTGAGTTTCAACTCCTGTTTCTTGAGAGCTGTCATACTAGGGTCAATTTGCCAATGTTCTGGGTCTAGGTTGCATAGTAAGAATTTGAGCAGATTGGAACTGGGAGGCTTTGTTTCAGTAATAACCGTTTTTGTGCCGTTAGGATGAGTTATGACTTTGGTTGTGGTCGTTCCGTGGAATGCAATGTGAAACAGAGATTGCTCCAATAGTCCTGCCATACTAGCGCGCCCCTGACTAACAATCTGGTTCAGTTCTTGGTCGGCTTGTAAGGCTCTGTAAAGTGTCTTGGAGCTAACGCCGTAATAGTTGGCGATTTGCTCCCTTGATTTAGTCTTAGCTAGCTCTTGTAAAGTCTTGCGGTCGTGTCTTAGTCTTTCAATAAAATTGGTCATATTTATATTCTAAGTAATTCCAAAACCATATACACTTAGGGGCGGGACATTTGTATATTTTTTTCCAAAAGCCCAGAAAATATATTCCCAGTAAAGTGGGGGTAGTGATTTCTCCTCTCACTTTTTTAATAGGGGGGTATGAATTGCGTAAAAAACGTTTCGCCCAAATGAACAAGGTCAAGGTATTTTAAGAAACTAGGGGTTTATACTCTTTGCAATGTAATAAAGGAGGGGTTGGTGAGCCCCAAAGGTAGGTCCGAATTATCCTCGGGTTCAATTATTAGCTTGTGCGAATTGGAAAGCTTATATAAAATATATTCCCCTAGTTCAGTAGGTTCGGGCTCGGTCCCCCACGAACCCTCGTCGCTAAATTTAGGTAAGGGCTGAGGCTCTTTGTTTTGCGGTTCTGGTGGCACTTCCCCGAATAAGTTCGTAGGCATAAGCTTTTGGGTCTCCCCTAAGAGCTTTTGAACGTATCCATTTACTTGGGCTTCTGTCTTTACATATGTGTGATATTCCATACTTACAGTTTACTTCCGCTCAGGCTTTACCCTCCAGATACTCTTACCTTTTTTGTAAATTTGGCCTAATGTATGTTTACCCCTTACCCTCCTCCTAGGAAAAATTTTTGTGTCTATAGCGTTGTTTTTGCTCTTGGAGGTAAGGGGAAGGGTCTAACATACTGTAAGGGTAAAGGTAAGGGGCTACCACATTGTAAGGGCTATTAAAATAATTTTCCCCTATGTTCTCTCGTTGGGGTTGTCATAATCCCTCCTAATTGTCCTCCTGATAACTCTGGGTGAGCGATTAGATAACCAAAACGTCCGAAAAATTTGAGGACTTTCTCGGGATCTTGTCTTTCCCCCTTACCTGCATATTGGTTTACGACTTTTTCTAATGACGTATTTCCGTTATATGTTCCAAGTAGGTGTTCAGCCATTTTCTTTTTTTCAGTCTCATCGCTGAGCCAATCATCACTTTTCACTTCAGATTTACTAGTCTGTTCGAGGAACACATTACGGCGTCTGATGCTGTCAATAGTTCGCCCTGTGTTGTCTGGTGCATATGCCTCTATAACCCCCATTGAATTTGGCTCAGTTCGCTGTTCTCCAGTGATTGGGTCGTAGGCAGTAAAAGAATGCGAAACAATATCGAACTCGTAAAGTTGAGGATCGTCGTTATCCCCATTACTAAGCTTAGAGCTTGAAAAAAACCGTTTTCGGGTTTCTTTGTCTTGGGCTAGGGTTATTATGCACCTTGGCACATTTATAAATTCTACCGAACCTAAAACACTGTCTAGCTCATTTCTGCCTTGTGCTTTATTTTGGTGTGCAACAGCGATGACGGTAAGTTCACGCTTCTTGGCTATGTTGAGTTCTATTAGGAGATTCAGCCCTTCTAACGCCTCCCTCACATCGTCTGCGCTGTTAGATTTTCCTTTGCCATAACTTAATACACTTCCAGCTAAGAAAATACCACCAATATTTTTTTCCTCTATAACCCTTTGTATTTCCCCTAAAGCATATTCACTTGTAGGATCGAACTTAAATACCTCTGCGAGTTGTTTAGGGATTTGTTGGACATAAACGTTATTAGGGTTTCCTCCACTACCCCTTATTTTTTCCCCAGCGTGTGTCTTGTCATCCTCTGTAATAAGGACTAACCATTTCATTGGCTTATCTTTCCAAATAGTGGTGATTGATATAAATTTATAGCCCAGTGTTGTTTTTCCAAGTGTAGATGAGCCAGTAATTAGATTTATAACTCTTTTTTGTATAAGCCTAGGAATTATCCAGTCAATCGCCAGTGGCTTTACTTCGCTTGATTGAACGACCTCTAGTCTAGGCTTGGTGTTATCAGCCGTCCACCCTTCTAATTTTGGGATGCCTGTTGTTATAGGCCGCGGAGGAACACTCGGGCGGTCTAGTGTTGTAGATGGTTGCGTTTGTTTATTCATCAAACCACTCCCAGCTTTGGGTGTCAGGGTTATAAAATCCGTCAATTCTGAACACATCTACCAAATTTTCGGTGTCAGCCTGTTCGGCTTGTGGTAAGCTTTTATTAGGGGTTTTGGGGGAGTTAGGATTGTTCATTTATTCTACTCCTCCGTTTCTTTTTTCCAAAATTCTTTGCATTACATTATCCCAAGCGAGATAACTCTCCCCTTGGAGTAAGCTTTTAGCTTGAATTCTCCACGCGATTTCAACGGCTTTGATAAGTCCGTTATTCACTCGGTTGTTGAGTTCTCGCCGATCCCAACGACAACCATACATAACTTCTTCTGGGGTTAAATACATCTCCTCGAATGAGTCATATTTAGCTTTAGCTTTTTCGTTAGCCAATCTTCCACGCTCGCGTTTGGCGGCTCTCTCTTGGTTGGCTTGTTCCAATCTTTTTTGCTCCTCGCGAGCGACCCTTTCCTGTTCGGCTTTTTCAAGTTCCGCTAACTTTAGCTTGGTGGTGAATTGCTTTACCGCTTCTTCCTCACCTTGTCTAACTAATTCTTTGAGTTTTAGTTCAATGTTTTTTTCCATTATTGTTTACCCCCTTTCCTCATTTCTTGAATTGCTTGATTTACTTCGTCTATTGACCCGAACCATTTTATGAGTTCTTTTGGGGCAATTCTTAAAACGCGACCGATTTTTTTGGCATGGATTTCTCCACGTTGAATTAGCCGGCGAATTGTCTTAGTTGAGCAACCTAATATTATGCTCAATTGATTAATGTTCAATAACATATATTCCTCTCGTATAAGAGGTTGATGTTCCACCATAAGGTTTCCCCTATCGAGTGAGCTTAAGAATGTACCAGCTCTAGTAAAAGCTTGTAGAGCAAAAAATTACTCTAGCTTTAATAGCTTACCCGACTTTATTCCTTTACGTAGCCCCAAACAATCAGATTCTCCCTAATTTCCTCGAAAGTCTTCCTTATTTGCTTTTCGGTTCTACCTACTTCTGGGTTCACCCACTTGACGGACATAATAAAATCGAGCAAAAAATCGACCTCTTTTACTGTCAAAGTTGTTGTGTTTTTATTTTCTTTAGCCAAGTGTAATTTATTCCAAATTTCAAGGAAATTCCTATTATGGGTTTTTTCTCTAATTTGGTTTATTACGCTGTAAAAGTCGACAACATTGGCTCGGTATTTATCCCTTTCCGCTTTTAGGTCTCGATAGCTCATAGGCATTTGTTGGGTGGTTTTTTGTGGGATATCTTTGGGAGTAGGCTTAGCCATTAGACGCCTCTTGTTTTTTATTATCGGAGGATATGAGCCTTAACTTGAGGAATTTTGTAGGTTGAGAATGTGCGTTGGTGATATGAGGTTTTTGCCCCATGCTGTCTAAAATTGTTCGGATACCAGTAGCTTGCGTGGCCTCGATGATCCGTTCTTTGTAAGGGCTTTGGTCGGTTTGAAGTCTTTGGCATTCACGAGCGTGTTGCTCTAAATTCCATAAAATATACTCATATTCTTTGGCTCTCCTCAGTGAGGCTAACCAAAGCTTACGATAACGGAGAGTGGTTTGGACTAATTCGTCTTTGCTTCTAAGCCCTAAAATGACCTCTTTCTCAGCGGTTCGTTTTTTGTCATTCATTTGAACTCCTTTCTTTGTAATCATCGAAATGAATGCGTTGGTTGTAGTTAAACTTGTTCGCTAGCTCCTGTAAATGGTCGCTAGATGTTTCTTGATAAAGAATTGCCACCTCCGCTGTTGAATGTCCTGCAATTGCCTTTAGATCCGCTAGGGTTGCTCCTCCGCGAGCGTAGTAAGTTAGGCAAGTGTGGCGTAGGTCGTGATAGCGAAAATGTGGGCGTCCGATTGCTTTTCGGGCTTTGCTGAACACTTTGTCGTTGTAATAAGTTCTAGCCAAGGGTTGTCCATCAGTTGGACGAGCGAATAAATACGAAGCGGGGAATCTGCCTGTAAAGTCCTCTAAATGAGTTATAAAATGGGGCATTGCTTCTAAGGGGATCGGAACTAACCGATTGGAATTAGGGGTTTTGGGTTCGGTGATATGCGCTACCCCGGCGCTATATTGAACTTGTTTATTTATGTTAACGGTTCGTTCCTCTAGGTCGATGTCTTTACGTTGTAAGGCTAAGGCTTCTCCTATTCTAAGTCCGCAGTAAGCCCCTAGGACTGTTATTAAGCGGTATTTGGGGGGAGTAGCTTCGATGAGGGCTAAAACCTCAGTTTCGCTTAGGAGTGAACTCTTGATTTTACTGATGTTTAGCTTCTTGGGTTTAACTGTTGGGATAATGTCAGCAGGGCTGTAAGTTATGAGTTTGTCTTTTTTAGCTTGATTGAATAGGAGTTTGAGAACTTTAAGACATCCCCAAGTTCCATATTCTTTTGTTTTATCTAAGCCGGCATACCATTTTTTACAGTCTTGCTCGGTGATTTCTTTGAGTTGTTTATTTTGAAAATGTCCTTCAATATGATTTCGGAACACTCCTTGATTATTTCGCTTGGTATGCCGCCTAACATCTTGTTCAGCCAAGAATTTGCGAGCATAATCGCAAAATAGAATGTTATCTAGCTCTAACTCCGACTTAGATTTAGGAGTTTCCCATTTGTCTAATTCGATGTCTCTTTGGATAATGTCCAAATAATATCGGGCTTGAGCTTTACTAGGGAACGTGCGAGCGCCTTTATACCTAACGCCGTCTTTACGATACCTAACCAAATACCTTTCCCCCCTTTTGGTTTGATAGGCTTCAATGCTTCCGAAGCCAACCCCTCTCGGCATAATTTTCCTTTCTCCTCAGATTTTATTGGGTATAAATTGGGTATAATATAACCAATAAGAACAGTTTAGGATATTTGCGAGCATATAACCAAATACAATTTTATCGTTATACACGCGAATTTCACGATTATTCAAGGAATTCTTAAAAGCTACAGTACCCCCGCAGGGATTCGAACCCTGGACACCCTGATTAAGAGTCAGGTGCTCTAACCAACTGAGCTACGGAGGCGACTCTTTTATTTTAACTTAAACAGCTGATCTCTCGCGGTCAGCTTTGGTTAAATTAAATCGAAGATATAAACTTTTCTAAGTATAAGGAGTATTTTTGCATGGTTAAAATTCGGTTAAAAAGGATCGGTAAAAAACGGGAACCGTTTTATCGGTTAGTGGTGACGGATTCGCGTAATAAACGATCTGGGCGTGCTATTGAAGAAATTGGCAAATATTATCCGCTTACGAATCCTTCTCATATGGAAGTGATTTCCGATCGGGTTCAATATTGGTTGTCAGTAGGAGCTCAGCCTACAGAACCAGTTCAGAGAATTTTAGAGATTTTGGGTGAATGGTCCAAATTTCAAGGAGGGGATGGTCAAAGCAAATTAAAAATTGCGGAGCCTAAAGCGAATCGTGAAGATTTAATTCAAGAAGCTAGTGATCGGGCAGAAGCTATTAAAGCCGAAGTTCATGCTAAAGTTGCAGCCGATCAGTTGAAAGAAAAATCGGCATCTAAGAAGATTGACGAAAACGAAAAATCTCAGGAAGAAGTTGACGCCTCTTCAAAAACGTCCGCTGAAGAAGAAACTCCAATAAATACAACTTCATCGAACGATGAGCCTGAAACTAAATCCGGAGAACTTTCAAATTCTCAAAACGAAGTTTCTTCCGAGACTAAAAATTCAAGTGAAGAAGCCCAAACATCGGTATCGAATAACGAAGTTGAGCAACCAGCTGAGATTCCACCTACTGAAACTGACAAGTCCGAAGTTCCTCCTTCCGAAAACGATAACCAAACCGAAACCGATCCTGCCGAGGTTAAATAATGTTATTGAATGTACTCACTTATTTGATTAAAAACATTGTGAAAAACCCTGATTCAGTTCAAATAACAGAGGACAAATTTCCTTATGCATCGGTGTTTCGCATCAAATTGGATCAAGCAGACATAGGAACTGTTATAGGCAAACGCGGACATACTATTGAGGCAATTAGAACTATAATGAATGCGATTTCCGGCGACAAAAAAATTTCCATTGACCTTGATACTTGATGGAAAAAGAAGTTGCCCGCATTGTGGGGGTGCGCGGACTTCAAGGTCAGGTCAAGATTCAAGTGCTGACGGACCAACCTCAAGAACGCTTTAAGTCAGGCACTTGTTACGGTAATTTAGAAATAACCTCTTATCAATCTTTTCGAGGTAAACATTTTCTAACGTTTAGAGATCATTCCACTGTTGAATCTGTTAGACCGTTGATCGGACAAGTATTGAGTGTTGAAATTATGGATAATCATGGTGTGCGGAACAATGAAAGCGCAAGTGAGACGGATAAGTTGACCCGCGTAATGAATCAAGAATCGAATGTCCTCGAAAAAGCAATCGCGCGCGACAATGTAAGTTATTATCCTGAACAACTAGTGGATTTAGCAGTGAAAAATAGTGACAATGAAATCTTAGGAATAGTAACCGGAGTGAATTTCGGCGCTGCTCAAGATCAACTGGTAATTCAATTAGCGTCATATTCTAACTCGGCAGGTGAGCGCCTGATTCCATTTGTTGATGAGCTGGTTCCAGAGCTAAATTTAAACGAAGGTTGGATTCGCATCAATCCTATTGAAGGACTGCTATGAAAATTGATGTCTTGACTATTTTCCCAGATTATTTTGAACCTTTGAAATTGTCATTGCTGGGCAAGGCTCAAGTTGATGGTTTAGTTCAAATATCTATTCATAATTTGAGAGATTATGCTAACGACATTCATCGTTCGGTCGATGATACCCCCTATGGTGGTGGACCTGGTATGGTCATGAAGGTGGAAGTGCTGCAAAAAGCGATCGATGCAGTTTTGAATAGTTCAGGATTTTCAGGGTATAACATTGAACAAATAGAAATGAAAGAACGACTTAGCGAGCCTATTTTCCCTTCAGCTGAGATTCCCGTTGAGGAGTCTATTTCGCCAAGTTCGCCAAACACAATAGCTAAAAATTCCTTAACTGAGTATTGTTTAGAAAAAAAAGCTTTGAAAATCATACTTACTTCGGCCGCTGGAGAATTATTTAATCAGAGCATGGCTGCAGCATTCAGAGCATACGATCAATTGATTATAGTTTGCGGACGCTTCGAAGGTTTTGACCAAAGAATTGTCGATTATTACGAAAGAAAAGGCGTTTCTATAGCAGAATTGTCAATTGGCAATTTCGTGACTTTTGGCGGTGAAGCGCCGGCGTTGTCAATTATCGAGAGCGTGGTTCGATTGATCCCCGGCGTGTTGGGAAATCATGAGAGTTTGCGTAATGAGTCATTTCATTCGGTCGTAGATGGAGAGGACTCCTGGGTTGAACACCCACAATATACTAAGCCGGCTGATTTTGAAGGATTGCAGGTCCCGGCGGTGTTATTGAATGGTAATCATGCGGAAATACAAAAATATCGAACTGAACAGGCGCGGATAAAAACTCAAAAAAACCGCCCAGACCTCATATAACTGATAACCTGACAATATGTTCTTGAAAAAACTCACACTTAAAGGTTTCAAAAGTTTTGAAAAAACTACTGAATTGGAGTTTTTGCCAGGGATTTCGGCTATTGTGGGTCCAAACGGCAGTGGGAAGTCGAATATTGTCGACGCTTTACTTTGGGTAATGGGTGAACAAGGCACGCACGTTTTGCGTAGTACCAGCATGCAAGATGTCATTTTTTCCGGTTCCGCTTCAAAATCAGCTCTTGGACGCGCCGAGGTAGAAATTATTATTGATAATACTGCTGGCCTTTTACCTATCGCTTTTTCGGAAGTTTCAATCAAACGAACTCTGTTTCGTTCGGGCAGTTCTGAATATCGCTTAAATGACCAAGAAGTACGCTTAGTAGATGTTCAAGAGCTTTTGAGTGATACTAATTTAGGAAAGTCCATGCATACTGTAGTAGGACAGGGCCGTTTGGATAACATTCTAAACTCAACTGCTGAAACTCGCCGTCAATACATAGAGGAGGCTGCTGGCATTTTAAAGTATCGTCAACGTAAAGAAAAAAGTATGCGAAAGTTGGATCAAATGCAACCAAATTTATTTCGTTTGGAAGATTTGCTTGCAGAATTACAACGACAAATGACTCCACTGTCCCGTCAAGCTAAAATTGCGCGTAAAGCTCAATTTATCGAAGATGAAATTTTTGACGCCCAAGCTCGACTATTAGCTGATGATTATTTTCGCCATCAAGAATTACTAGAAAAACATCGAACGAAGTCTTCCAAAATTTCTGAAGCGTTGATTCAAATGAATCGTCAACAAATAGACTTAAACGAAAAAATTATCATGACCAAAGACGAATTGGCTAAAACCAATCCTAAGCTACAAGAATTAAGTGCTGTCTATCATGAGTTACGTGCCCTTAAAGAACGCTATGTGGGATTTTTAAATTTGACTCATGAGCGCGTACGTCATTTTCAATTAGTGGCTAAGACTCCCGAAGACTTAGATGAAAAATATCGTGAACACTTTAAAGTTATAAATGCCAATTTGTATCTAACGTCTGATTCTGAACTCGCGGGACAGCTAATCTCGGAACATCCTGAATTGATGGTAATTGACACTACTAAATCAAAAATTGTGAGTAATTTAGTTCAAACTTTGCGAAATCAATTAGGTCTCAATTCATCAGATCAAACGTTGACTGGGTTGAACCTAGATGAGCATTTGTCGACTCTGGTCCAAACAGCTGAACAATTGACTGAATCATTAAGGTTGTTAGACGAGTCCTTAGAGCAATCTCAAAATTCTCGCTCAGAGATTTATCAATTGGTTACTGAACAGAATGAATACATTCAAAAATTTGATCAAGACCTTCGAAAGGTTGCGAATCAAATTGAGAAAAAAAAGGACGAATTGCGCGATTTTCAAGTTGCTCAATCGGCAATTGAAGCGAATTTTGAACAAGTCAAAAATCAAGTTGAAGCTATGCACATAACTGAAGGTGATTTACGAGAAAAATTCCACCCAAGTTTGTTGTTTCAGGTCTATAACTCTCAAAATGACACTTTAGTGAATCAAAAATATGATCGAGAAAAACAAACAAAACGTTTGGAACGTTCTCAAAAAGAATTAGAACTTTTAGGTAAAATTAATCCATGGGCAGTTGAAGAATATGCGCAAATGGAAGAACGGGCGCAGTTTATACGAACGCAGTTGGATGATTTGCAACAAACTCGTTTAAAGTTATTAGATTTAGTAAAAGAAATGAATAAAACGATTATAGATATCTTTCTTAACGCTTTTGAGGATACAGCGCGAGAATTCAATATACTATTTGACCAACTTTTCCCAGCAGGGAAATCTCAGTTATATTTAACGGATCCCGATGATCCGCTGAATTCTGGTGTCGAAATGTCAGTTACTCCAGCAGGAAAATCTATTAAGCAATTAAGTTTACTGTCTGGAGGTGAACGTTCTTTAGCCTCATTGGCTTTGGTTATAGCTATTTTCCGTGCGCGCCCTAGCCCTTTTTATGTCCTAGATGAAGTCGAAGCAGCTTTAGATGAAGCGAATTTGCAGCGTTTATTGGTTGTATTCAACCAGCTGAAACTTAATTCTCAATTGATTATAGTGACTCATCAAAAACCTACTATGGTAATCGCCGATGTACTTTATGGCATTTCAATGAACGAGTCTGGAGTGTCTAAAGTCGTTTCGACTAAGCTCGCTTCGCTTACGGATGCTAAATGACAAAATAAATTACTCAATGCTGAAATGATTGTTACAGCGAAAATTCTCCGTTTTAAAAAATAAAAACCGATGATTTACCCTAACTGTTAATAACTGCAACCAATTTGTCACATATCCTAGTTAAACTATCATTATGTCTGGAGTTATTGGCGAAAAACAGATTGCAGAAATTAAAGCTCGTGTGCGAATTGAAGATGTAGTCGGAAAATATGTGGCGTTGAAAAGCTCGGGATCTGGTCGATTAAAGGGGTTGTGTCCTTTTCACGAAGAAAAAACCGCCTCATTTCAAGTTTCGACAGATCAAGGCTCGTATTATTGTTTTGGATGTGGGGAACATGGGGATGCCATTGAATTTTTGAGGAAAATCAACGGGATGGATTTCAAAGAAGCTGTTGAATTTTTAGCCCAAATAGTAGGAATTCAAATTGTTTATCAAGCGGGGCGTGTTCAAAACAAAGTTCCTCATATTTGGGGAAATCTTAGTGAACGAACTGGGATAATACTGGCAAATTCAACCGCTCACCAATATTTCCAGAATTTTTTTTGGTCGTCCGCTGGAGGGTTAGCTCAACAATTCTTAAGAGATCGACACTTCTCCGATGCCCAAATTAAGAAATTTGAAGTGGGCTTTATTCCGAATCAATGGGATAATCTTTCCCGTTATATGCAAAGTAAAGGCTGGACAGCCGAACAATTGATCAGAGCTGGTTTATCGCTGCCCTCTCAAAAAGGCGGAGTTCACGATAGATTTCGGGGCAGAGTTATATGGCCTATTAAGGATTTAACTGGTTCAGTAGTTGGGTTCGGCGGTCGGAAAATTTTTAACGATGAACATGACACCGCCAAATTTATCAATACACCCGAAACTCCAGTCTATAAGAAGTCAAAAGTACTTTATGCCTTAGATTTGGCTCGAAAATCCATGGGTTTGAAAAAACAAGCTGTAATTGTAGAAGGATATGCGGATGTGATGGCTATGCACTTAGCAGAGATTGATACCGCGGTCGCTCCTTGCGGGACTGCTTTCACGGTAGATCAGGCCAAAATTTTACGTAGGTTAGTCGGAGATTATGTGGACAACGAGACGGATTTGGTACGTCAAGTTGATAATTTGGGCGCGGAAATAATTTTTGTGTTTGATGGCGATGAAGCTGGTCAAAAAGCTGCTCGTAGAGCTTATCGAGATGACCAAGTTTTCATGGCTAAAACTTATGTTTGCATAGTCCCCAACCAAGCTGATCCGGCTGATTTGTGGGTACAACATGGCCCCAAAGCTCTTTTGGATTTATTAGAACATAAAATGCCCATGTTCGAATTTATGCTCCGGAGTATTATAGCCCGTTTTGATAAACAGTTTGACCCAAGTTATTCAAACTTGAATGATTCTGGGATTGTTCGAAAACTTAGTGCTGAGAGTCAAGCTCAAATTGTTACTGTGGCTGCTCCGATTCTAAAAGGTATTCAAGATGTGGTATTACGTGCCCAGTATATAAAAAAGTTACAAGCTTGGATTTTGGTTGACGAGGATATAATCAATATGGCTGTAGAACAAGCTAAAGTAAATCAAATTGAGCGGAGTTTTGTTCAAAACCCGCCCTCCTCTAGTCCGACTAATACTCAAAATATTTCCAGTGTTTCAGATAGACCATTAGATCTAAATGAAGACAGTTACGATGACTTTGGTCCTGACGATTGGCCGGATCAAGCTCCACCTGAAGACGATTGCTTTGACCCACCGCCGTCTCCTTCGCCACCCCAATTCTCGGTAGTTCAAATAGGCTCAGTGCGAAACTTAGACACAGTCGAAGCGTATAATAATGAAATTATGAGACGGAAGAATCATTTGAAATCTTTGCCTCAAGACAGCCCACAAGCGAAACAACTTACTAAAGACATTGATCTTTTAAGAGGGAAAAAAATGAAGTTAGC
This sequence comes from Candidatus Servula neotermitis, assembly GCA_031281695.1. GTDB lineage: Bacteria > Actinomycetota > Actinomycetes > Actinomycetales > Bifidobacteriaceae > Servula > Servula neotermitis. The sequence continues at coordinate 4,518 of JAITFB010000074.1, read as the reverse complement.
TCAGGTCAATGGCTAGCCGGGGATTAATTGATGACCTTCGCAAAGAGTTAAACTGATAATATGCCAGACTTCGTAGATTATGCTAAAGTTCGGGTGGTGGCGGGAGCTGGAGGAAACGGAGTTGCGTCGATTAGGCGCGAAAAATTTCGACCGATGGCGGGACCGGATGGCGGGAACGGTGGAAAAGGTGGTTCAATTTATTTCCAGGCCTCGTCAAATGTCAATTCGCTGATTGAATATCGTTACAGTTCACAAATCATTGCTCAATCAGGCCAGCATGGACAAGGCAAATTGCATAATGGATCCGACGGCGAAGATTTAGTCAAGTTGGTTCCTCTGGGTACTCAAATCCGAACTAGGGAAGGTCAATTGTTGGCGGATTTGAAAAGCTCTGGCGAGTCAGCTTTGATTGCCCGGGGTGGAGTAGGAGGTTTAGGCAATGCTCAATTAGCTGGAAAAAATCGTAAAGCTCCGGGATTTGCTTTGTTAGGCGAACCTGGCGAAAGTTTTGATTTGGTCTTAGAATTGAAATTGGTGGCGGATGTGGCGTTGGTGGGTTATCCTTCAGCTGGAAAATCGACTCTGATTAGCGCTATCACCAACTCCAAGCCCAAAATTGCCGATTATCCCTTTACGACATTGCATCCCAATTTGGGAGTAGTGAAAGTCAACGACTTCAGTTTTGTCGTGACTGACGTCCCAGGACTGATTGAAGGCGCGGCCGAAGGCAAAGGTTTAGGATTGGATTTTCTCAAACACATTGAGCGAGTTTCAGTGATTGTTCACGTAATCGATTGCGCAACCTACGAAACCAACCGGGATCCTTTTTCCGATTTCGAAGTGATTCAGGAGGAGATACAAACTTACCTAAAGAGATCAGAAGACAGCTTACAGAATCAAGGTGCCAGTGCCTCTGGTTCTAATGCAAGGGATGATTCGGATCCGCCATCCGCCATCCGCCATCTGCCATCTGTAATCGTATTAAACAAAATCGACCAACCGGAAGCCAAAGAACTCGCGGATTTAGTCCGGCCTGATTTTGAGGCCAGGGGTTTTTCAGTCTTTCAAATTTCCGGAGTGGCGCATCAAGGGCTTCAGCCGCTAATTTTCAAGTTAGGTGATTTAGTGCGACAAGCTCAAGAGCAACGAATTGCTGAGGCTGAAACGGAGTTGCCAGTGTTGCATCCTAAAGCTTTGGACGATCATGGGTATCAAATTACTAAAGTGGGCGACCATCAATGGACTGTGTTCGGCCAGAAATTGCGTCGTTGGATCAGCCAGACTGATCAAAGTAATCCAGAAGCTTTGGGATATTTATCGGATCGTTTGGCCAAATTGCCGATCGAGCAGGATTTAGCCGATCTTGACGCGGAAACTGGAGACGACATTACTATAGGGGCGCCGGATTATAATATAACGATGGAGTATCAACCACATTTTACTTTATCGCCGATTGGCAGTCCGCGCGGAACGGACAAACGGATTGATTTATCCACACGCCTGAGTCGCAAACAGAAAAAAGAGCAGTATCAAGAGTTTATCCAAAGTAAACTGGACATATGACCCAACGCATCGGCATTATGGGCGGGACCTTCGATCCCATTCATAACGGCCACTTAGTGGCTGGTTCGGAAGTGCGCGCCAAATATGATTTGGACCAAGTGATTTTTGTGCCGACCAAGAACAGTCAACCGAGATTCAAGAATGACGTGAGCCCAATTGCTGGCGAACATCGCTATTTAATGACGGTAATTGCTTGCGCCTCCAACCCAGACTTTCAAGTGTCGAGGGTGGATATTGATCGGCCCGGCGATGAATATACTTACACTATCGATACTTTACGATCTTTTAGAGAAACTTATCCAGACGCTGAATTATTTTTCATAACTGGAGCGGACATCCTGGTTGATTTTGAAACCTGGAAAGATTTTAATCAGCTGTTCGACTACGCTAAATTTGTTTTAGTAACTAGGCCAGGAGCCAACATTGATTGGGAGCATTTGGCGACTCTGCCCAGCGAGATTGAAGTTTTGGAGATTCCAGCTTTGGCTATTTCTTCTACCGATGTGCGTCGGCGGGTGCAAATTGGTTTGCCGATTTGGTATTTAGTCCCCGATGGGATTGTGCAATACATTTCCAAAAATCATCTTTATACTGATTAAGTGAGAGGCAGTCAACAGACCTAACGAGTCATAGTATGTTTTGAATTATGAAACAGCAGGTCAAAATTGTGGGTATGCATTGTAAAGCCTGCGAAAAATTAATCAAAGACGAGTTGGTGGAAATTGCTGGGGTTAAAAATGTCAGAGTCAGTTTAGGTTCGCGGACGGCGGTTTTTGAATCATCGAAGACAATTCCGGCTAATGTTATCAGTCAGGCGATTCGCAGAGCTGGATATCGAGTGGGGAATGAAAAACTACCTTGGCTGTCTAAAGATAAACGCGACTATGTAATTTTGTTGGCGGGAATACTGTTGTCATTGGGTTTATTTTGGGTGTTTTCGCAGGTGGGTTGGACTTTCGATTTGGTTGCGAATTCGGAAAACACTATATTATATGCGCTGTTGATGGGCTTGACTGCTGGATTTTCGACCTGTATGGCTTTGATCGGCGGCTTGGTGGCTGGAATGTCGGCGCGACATAGTCAACAACATCCTGATGCGACTGAATTACAAAATTTTCGTCCGCATTTATTTTTCAATCTCGGTCGTATTGCTGGCTTTGCTGGACTAGGCGCAGTTTTAGGTGCATTAGGTTCAATTTTTACCTTTTCGCCCATGGTTCAAGGGATTTTGACTATTTTGGCTGCAGTGTTTATGTTGGTGATTGGTTTGCAGTTGACTGGATTGTTTCCCAGGTTGACTGCATTTAGCTTGCCGCCGCAAATTGCCGAAAAGCTGGGATTAGACCGTCAGCGCAAGCGCGAATATAGTCATCTTGGTTCAATAGTTTTAGGGGTACTCACGTTTTTCTTGCCTTGCGGATTTACTCAATCTATGCAGTTGTTTACGGTTTCGACCGGTTCGCCCATGACCGGCGCGTTGGTTATGGGTTTGTTTGCAGTCGGGACAACTCCGGGCTTGTTGCTGGTCGGCGCGGTAACTTCGATTATGAAAGGCAAAGCTGGTAAAATCGCTTTGAAGTTCGTGGGCGTTTTGGTGGTGGCATTTGCTCTGTCCAGTTTTTCCAGCGGCTTGAGCGTGGCGGGAGTGCGAATACCTAATTTGAATCCTTTCGCAGTCACTTTGCCCGTGTCCGACTCTACGGTCAGCTTGGAAATTCCAGCCGAAAATGTTTATGAAGTAACTTATATCGACGCCACCCAACAGTTGTCGCCTGACGAGTTAGTGTTGCAACGCGGGCAAAATTATCGGATCACCATCAATCCCTTAGCCGACGGCGTTGGTTGTATGTCAACTATTATGTTGCCGGGATTGACGGACCAGCCGCTGCAGTTGATTGAGCAAGGCAAACCCATCAGTTTTGAATTCTTGGCCAACAACTCCGGCGAGTTTAAATTCGTTTGCGCAATGGGAATTCCGTTTAATATGAATATAAGAGTAGAAGGCTAAATGAAGGAGACATTTATTATCAACGGCATGCATTGCACGGCCTGCGCGCGCACTGTGGAGAAAGCGGTTGGTAAGTTGGATGATGTGAAAAGTGCTCGTGTAAATTTTGCCAACCGAAAATTATCCGTCGATTATACTGTTCCAGCAGCCGCCGGGATTGCCAAGACTGTTCAACCAGCTGGAGCGATGGCTGGAATGGGCTCTGAAACTGAAGTCAGCAGTCAGAAAACGGATGACAGCTTACTGAAAAATCAATTGTCCGCTGCCAGTGCCAGTGCCACCAGTGCAACATCAACTGCTGCCAGATCTGCTACTGTTATTCAACCAGCCGGCTCGATGGCTGGAATGGCTGGAATGGCTGGTATGTCAGGTATGGGCGCTGGAAATATTTCGGCAAGTGCTACGCCGACCGCGTTTGAACAATTAGTGATCAACACAGTCAAAAAAGCTGGTTACATTGCGGAATTGCCGACCAGCGAAGAAGCGCAAATCCAGACTCAAGCGCAAGAAATTCGGGTTTGGGGAATCAAGACTATTATCGGCGGCGTGCTCAGCTTGCCTATGCTATATTTTATGTTCGCGGAAGTGTTTCACTGGGAATTTTTGATGTCAGTTATGCCAATAGTGTCGCTGGTGATTGCCACAGTTGTGCAAATTGGTTTGGGCTCAACCTTTTATCAAGGAACCTGGGCTGGCTTGCGAACGTTTTCCTTTAATATGGACTCGCTGGTAGCGATTGGAACCACCACGGCTTACGTTTTCAGTGTAGTTTTGATGTTTAGCGGTTTCCAGGAAATGTATTTCGAGACCAGCGTTTTGTTAATTACCTTCGTAACATTCGGTAAATGGTTGGAGGCGCGCGCGACTGGCAAGACCAGCTCAGCTATTCGAGAGTTGATCAACTTGCAACCCAAAATTGCGACTTTAGAATCTGGCGAAACCGTGGA
>JAITFB010000070.1 GCA_031281695.1 Candidatus Servula neotermitis | reverse complement strand
TAAGCTTTATCACTTACAAATCTCGCGCAACTAATTCTTAGTTCCAAGTAGCTAGTCGTTCGTAACTACAGAAAGTAACTTACGTCTGAATACCTTGACAAAATGTTATTCCAACCGTTAAACTGACATTATATGTCCCTTTTAGAAGAATTAGAATGGCGGGGTTTGGTGGCGCAATATACTAATCGCGAATTATTGAATGAAGCTATTGAGTCTAAACGCCTGCGAGTTTATATTGGTTTTGACCCAACCGCGCCGTCATTGCATCATGGAAATTTAGTCCAATTGATTTTGCTCCGACATTTACAAGATTACGGCAATACGCCGGTGGTGGTGGTGGGAGGAGCGACTGGATTAATTGGCGACCCACGACAATCCGGCGAGCGTAAAATGAACGAAGTCAAAGTTGTCCATGGCTGGCTGGAGAATTTGCGCGAACAATTTCGGAAGTTTTTGGAGTTTGACGAGTCTGTGCCTAATCACGCTCTTATGGTCAACAATTACGATTGGACGCGAGATTTAGATGTTTTGACTTTTTTGCGTGATGTGGGTAAACATTTTCGGGTGAACAATATGTTGGCCAAAGAAACTGTGGCGATGCGTTTGAATTCTCAAGATGGTATCAGTTTTACTGAATTTTCGTATCAGATTTTACAATCTTACGATTATTTAGTTTTGCATCAAAAATATGGTGTGAATTTGCAATGTGGCGGAAATGATCAATGGGGCAATTTGACTGCTGGCGTGGAATTTATTCGAAAAGTTACTGGCGATACCGTTTCAGCTTTGACTACTCCGATCATCGCAAAAAGTGATGGGACCAAGTTTGGAAAATCCGAAGGTGGCGCCATTTGGTTGGATCCTCAACTCATGAGTCCTTTTAGTTTTTACCAATTCTGGCTCAATATTGAGGACACTGAGGTGGTCCAGCTTCTAAAAGTTTTTACATTTATCGACCGCTCTGAAATTGAAGAGCTAGCTTTATTAACTAAAGAACATCCTGAACGCAGAGAGGCTCAAAAAAGATTGGCAGAATCTGTGACGGAATTAGTGCACGGAAAACTTGCTCTTACTAAGGCTCAAGCTGCTAGCGAAGTTTTGTTCGCTAAAGCTGATCCTCGCGCTTTGGATCAGGAGACTTTGGCAGCGATAGCTCAAGAAGTTCGAACAGTTCCCGTTCAAATCGATCAACCAATTGCTCAGCTATTCGCAGACGCCCAATTAGTCTCCAGCCTTAGCGATTTTAGACGAACCATTTCGTCCAATGGGTTGAGCCTAAATAACCAAACTCTAAACTCAGCCGAAGACCGAGTTAATGAAAATCAACTTTTATTCGGTCGGTACATGTTATTGAAGAAAGGCAAAAAAAACTATGCCTTAGCGAAAGTGGAAAAATAATGTCACCCAAATTTACAGCCAAAACCAATAGTAACTCTTTGAAAGAACCACGTTGTCCGGAAAATATTTCTATCTCGATGTTGTCGCGCGACATTTACGAAAAACTCAGAGTTTTGCCAGATGCACAAATGACCCAATTGGCGAATCATATAATTTCGACGCAATTTCTTTTGGATTCAAATCCTCGATTGGCTTTCGAACATGCGAAATTTGCCTTGTCGTTAGCGGGCCAATTAGACATTGTCCGAGAAATGTTGGGGATATGCGCTTATAGGTTGGGATTGTATAAGCTGGCTTTACGAGAATTAATTACTGCCCGAGCGTTCAATAATTCTAATGATTTTATTCCGATGATTATTGATTGTTACCGCGGTCTGGGCCAATTTAAAAAAGCAGTCGAGATCGCCGAGCGTATGCAGGACGAAGATTTTAATGATGAAATTAAAACTGAATTTAATATTGTCATGGCTGCTGCGAAGGCCGACGATGGGGATTATGACGGTGCGATTGGAATTTTGAATCGAGAATTACGCATCAAAGGGCTTTCGACTATGGAGAGGGTTCGATTGTTTGAAGCCAAGTCGGAAGTTTTAGACCAATTGGGACGAAAAAAAGAAGCACAAGAGTTGGAAAACAAAGTCTATCCGATTTTAGATAAGTTGGAAAAAACTTATGAAGAGTCGTTCATAGTTTATGATCTGACTGACGATGATGAAACTGACGAAACCGATGATGTTACGGAACCTCGAGTTTGACGTGTTACGCATTCTATTGATCGAGACCCACCAGCCAATCAGCTGTTTGCAGAGGTCGTGCAATGATTGATTTAGCCGACTCCAGCTCTTCTACCAGCGACGACACCGCAACTACTAGCCCTGCTGCCAACACCGCTGCTACCACTGCCAGCTACAATTCTAGTAATCCGCTGACGGATTTTGGCTCTCGAAATTCTGAAAAATTGCGGTTGCGGTTTTGCCCCAGTCCAACTGGAGTGCCGCATGTGGGCATGATTCGGACTATGTTGTTCAATTGGGCTTACACTAAACATATTGATGGGACTTTAGTATTTCGGATCGAGGACACTGATCAAGAAAGAGATTCTGAGGAAAGTTATCAGGCGATTCTTGAATCTTTACGCTGGCTGGGATTGGATTGGGACGAAGGAGTGGAGGCGGGAGGTCCATATGGCCCCTATCGACAAAGTGAGCGGATGGATATTTATCGCGAAGTGGCGGGTCAGTTGCTGGAAGCTGGTTTTACTTATAAGTCCTATTCCACAACAGAAGAAATTCGGGCTCGGAATATGACCAAAGGTTTGAATCCTAATTTGGGTTACGATGGTTTCGATCGGGAATTGACCAGTCAGCAAATAAGCCAGTATGAAGCTGAAGGTCGTAAACCGGTGTTACGAATTCGGGTGCCTGATCAACTTTGGACTTTTCAAGATTTGATTCGCGGCGAAATTACTTTTAATCCTCAAGATTTTCCAGACTTTGTGATTATGCGCGGAGATAATACACCCCTCTACACTCTGACTAATCCTTTGGATGATGCGCTTATGAAAATTGATTTAGTGATGCGCGGAGAAGATTTATTAAGTTCCACCCCGCGTCAGATGGTTTTATATGAAGCTTTGAAGTCGATCGGCGTGGCGACTAAGACTCCGGACTTCGCGCATTTGCCCTACGTAATGGGGGAGGGGAACAAAAAACTTTCAAAGCGGGATCTTGAGTCAGATGTTTTGCTCCACCGGAATAACGGTATGATTCCAGAAGGTTTACTGAACTATTTGGCATTGTTGGGCTGGTCGATTGGTCCAGATCGCGACGTTTTTTCGATGTCGGAAATGATTAAAGAGTTTGATATTGCTAAAGTTAATCCTAACCCAGCCCGTTTCGATTATAAAAAATGTGTGGCCTTGAACGGCGTGCATATTCGAGAGCTGGAAGTTTCAGATTTTAAACAGCGGATTGTGCCTTATCTTTATGGGGACGGGTTAGTGTCCAGCGATAATTTTGCTCAGCTTCCAGCGTCTGAAAAAACCATTTTAGACCAAGCTGCGGGTTTATTGCAAGAGCGAATTCAGTTATTAGGCGAAGCTCCAGCAATGTTGGACTATTTATTCCGTTCCAGCGACGCTTTAGAATATCAAGCTGATGCGCTCAACCAATTGCCTGAAGGTTGGGAGAAAATTCTGCAAATTGGAATAGATACCATTGAACAAATTCCTAATTTTACTGCGACGGCTCTGCACGAAATCTTCAACGAGGTTCTAGTCCAAGGCCAAGGTTTGAAACCTAAATATGCTTTCACGCCTTTCCGAGTGGCTCTAACTGGAAAACGCATTTCGCTACCGTTATTTGAGACTATGGTAATTTTGGGTCGCGAGGTAACACTGCAGCGTTTGAGTCAGTTTGTGCAAAAAAATTCACGTGCCTAGATTCTGTAACTGATTCACTGTTTCTTAAAGAGATGTTAGAGGTTAGTTATGAAATCTTGCTGTTACAGCGCGAACTCATCCACCAAGATGTCCTGCGTCATTATTAATTATTAACTCTTAATTGAAAAACTGGTTTCTATAATAAACTAATTGAAGCACACGCCTCGATAGCTCAGCGGTAGAGCACTTCCATGGTAAGGAAGGGGTCAAGAGTTCAATCCTCTTTCGAGGCTCGGCGGGGTAGCTCAGCTGACGAGAGCGCACGACTCATAATCGTGAGGTCGGGAGTTTGAATCTCCCCCTCGCTACACACTTAGGGATTGTTTTTGTATTGGGCGGTGATCATGCCTAATTCCCAACGAAAAAAAGCTACGTACCACGTTTTCTCTGATGTCTTAGCGTGTTCTCTTGGTGTTGAAAAAGCGATTATTCTTGATCATTTTTATCACGCTACCAAATGGGCTGAAGCAAACGGCGACATCACCTACTATGAAGATGGTGAAACTCGCTACTACACTTACGGCACCAAAGAAGCTTGGAAGATAAAGTTTCCTTATATTCCTGTTCGGTCTTTTTATCATTGGCTAAATCAACTGAAAAACGATGGCTTCCTGTTTCAAAAAAAGAAACTTATAAAATCACCAAGGCTAGTCAATCAAACTTATTGGTCAATCAACTACGATTTGATTGAAAACATATACGATCGATATGAAACCCGTAACAAAACCAAAGTCGTTCAATTCGAAATCAAAGCAGCTGAGCAAATAGGACTTATAGAAGCGATATTACTCGGACATATTTACTACTTTTTGCAACACAATGCTTCAACAGAAATGCACATTTACCAAGATGAACAAGGTATTGAAAAACCATGGGTGCAACTGGGTCGTAAAACATTACATGCTTATTTTCCTTTTTTATCTGAAAACCAAATCAAAAGAGCGATTACAAATCTGAAAGACAAGCAAAAAATTTTGGTTTCTAAAATCCCCAATAAAGACAGAACGAGCAATGAGAATTGGGGAACTTATTATACCAAAAATGAAAGTTTCGATCGTGTTAAATAGGGGGTTTGGTCAATTAGCGTTTCCGTCTGGTTATTTTTGCACTACGGTTGGTGATTTAGCGTATTTTCCTGTTAACGCAACGGCGATAACACTGCCCAATCACGCAAAGGTCATGGTGGCGTTTTGCACTACGGTTGGTTATTTTTGCACTACGGTTGGTTATTTTTGCACCGCCTTAATTAAAAGGATTAAAACTACTAAATTAAACTACTTAACCAAACTACTACACTACATTAATCCCAAAGTATTAACTAATCATAATCTTAATCACCTATGCCCGGGAAAGTTAGAACCATGAAAAAGATTCTCATTGGAATTCTCGGAGTGTTTTTATTTCCCCTTATTTTGGTGTTTGGAATAGTTGCGGCATTCTTTGGAGCTGGCAATAGTGTCAGCGGAGATCCGGCAAACGCATACGAATCACCCAGTAGCATTGAGGGATTATTTGCGGGTTTGACATTCCCACTGCCAGGTCAACTTCTGCCACCATGCGAAGGATTTAATTTTCTCAATTATGGACAATGCACATCATGGGCTTGTTATCGTTCAAGTGTTCTTGGACACCCGATTATTCAACCAGCTGGTAATGGTGAAGATGTTGCAAACACATTGATTGAAAGTCAAGATTGGATTGAATCAAAAATACCGGTCGTAGGTGCAGTGGTTAGTTTTTATCGAGGAGATGGCGGGCATGTAGCAATTGTGGAAGAGGTGTTAGAAAACGGAACGTGGTACACCTCTGATATGAACGTCAACGGTAATCAACGAGACGTTTTCAAATTCGAACATAAAGAATGCGCCAACTGCACATTTGCTGTTTGGCCGGAATCGAAAGACCAGAAATGAGCAATGTAATTTTTATCAAAACAATTTCGCCAGTCAAAGGAATTAGTACTGACATTTATGGAACTGAATCAACGGTCGCCGCGGTCTCTCCAACAGATTTTGAAAAGCAAGTCAACGAAATTATAACTGCTCAAGCAGACATGATTCAGGATGATTTACACATTGAGCGAGAATCAGAAAACGGCACAAAGGTAAGTTTGCTTTACAACTATCAAACTAAGACAATTACGACAACTAGTAAAATTTCATTATCGCCTTTCGGCTTTATAAGATCTAATCGAAAAATAGCGATCGGTGGAGTTACTTGTTTAGTATTTATTATTGCGGGATTTGTGTTGCCTGGTGTAATCGAATCTCTAAGAGTTGAGTCTCATGCAACCGACCAACTTACTCTCCAAACCTCCTGGCTCACAGCAGATCAACTTCCTCCAGTTGAAGCCCGTGAACTTTCGGAATGTATTCCCAAAGCAGAACCCGAGTTAGTCTGCGAGTTACCAACGGCACCAATACCTGAGCCCGTACCAACTGTGACCATCACCCCCACCCCAACTCCAACTGAAACCAATCCACCAGCTAACGATCAGGATCAAAACCTTTGGACCCCACAAGTCAATCCAGTTCCGGAACAAACAAAGCAACCGGCTCAACCCAAACCAACTTCCAAACCCCAACCTAAAAAGTCTGAGACTCCCTCAGATGATGAAGAGATTTTTATCACAGAGTGAAAGGAGTGAAATGAAA
>JAITFB010000088.1 GCA_031281695.1 Candidatus Servula neotermitis | reverse complement strand
AAAGGGTTTGCCCTTCTATTTATTTCATTGGTTATTACATAGGCTTAGTTCCCCTTTTGAAAGGGGAACACGAGCGAGCTTACCGAGCGTGGAGGGGTTTGTAGAAGGGGAGCAAAGAGGGGGAAATAGTTCCCCCTCTTTAACCTTTACTTCAGTTGATTCATTGTACTGTGTCTTCTGGCATAGCCAAAATACCAAATGATAAACACTGCCAATAGGATCAAATAATCAATCCAGACCCAGAGTTTGGCAGTTGAAGCCAGCCAAATACAAGCTAGGCCCGCGAAAATTGGTAAAGCGGGATTGCCTGGGACCCTAATTGCATTGGCTGGAGGAACATATCCTTCCGCTGCTTGACGTTTCCGTAAAACCGGGATGGCGAAACAAATTATTGCGAAAGCTCCCAGCCAAGTCAAGGAAATCAGAGGCTCGATAATCAACATAGTCTCGAATAAAGACGACAGAATCATAGCGATTCCGCATCCAATCACAGCAGCTGCGACCGGAGCTTGACGCTTTTTGCTGGTTTTGAAGAAAAATTTGAGTATCATTCCGTCGCGAGCCATGGCGAATCCTGCTCGAGTGAAACCATAGAACGCCATTAAAACCACTGTGGCTAACCCAATAATCGCTCCGATATCGATTAAAGCACCTGCCCAGGGCAAACCGCGAATATCGAAAGCGCTAGATAAGGAAAGCGGACGCCCTTGGGCGACTAAGTCGGCCCATTCGGCTTGCGAAACCATGCCGGCGACGACCAAAGTCGTGATGATGTACAACAAAGTGATAATGCCTAATCCAATCAGTAAACCCTTGGGGACATTTTTGCCGGGATCTTTGGCTTCTTCTCCAGCTGTCGCGGCAGCTTCAAATCCTAAATAAGCGTAGAAAATCGAAGGCGTCGCGACTAAAACTCCCATTAATCCGAAAGCTCCCACGTTTTGTCCTAATAAAAGTCCAAACGGTGTGTTTTCGGCCAAGGCCACAGTTTCTACTGGTGCTGGCACGAATTCGGGAATGAAAGGCACGAAATTCGACCATTTCACGAAGAATATACCGACTACGATCACGAATAAAATAATTGCCACTTTAATAGCAACTAAAACACTGTTAAATAAACTGGTAATCTTTACGCCGGCTATGATTAACGCCAAAACTACTGACAATAAAATCAATGGACTGAGATCGACTGGTATCCCAGCGACAGAGATTGTGAGTGTGAAATCTGGATCCCCCGTCAGGCGAGCAATAAAGGGCGTAAAATAGTATGCCCCCCAAACTTTAGCTACTAAAGTTCCAGCTAAAAAGTACTCAATCCATAGATTGGCGCCGACAATCCAGGCCCAAATTTCGCCTAAAACTGTGTAAGTATAGTTGTACCCTGAGCCAGCCAGCGGTACTAACGAGCCTAATTCTGCATAACAAATTGTAGATAAAAAGCAGATAGTTCCTGCTATAACCCACGATAAAATGACGGCTGGCCCGGTTTGCGTAGCGATTGTGCGCGCCCCAATGGTGAAAATCCCCGCTCCTATAGCTGTCGCCATGGCAATGGCTGCAATATTAACCCAGGTCAAAGAGTTGGCCTTGAGTTTATGAGATTGGTCCTGGGTCTCCATGCTTTGAAGTTGTTCAGTGACCGATTTTTTTCGGAAAATATCCATAATGACTCCTTTCTTCTGATTTTTGAAAATGGATAAAAAAGATAATGGGGAAATGAAATTGCAGGCTCAAAAGAGCCAATAGTAAATAAAATAAAAAACTGGAAAAGTCATCTTGAGTTCAGATTACCTCTGGTGAAAATATTTAACCAAATTTTTTTAACCAATTATCTTGTCTTAAATTGATCCAATCCTAGGGGTTGAAACACCTTTTGAAAAAATGTCAGATGAACAGGTTTTGACCTACGAAAGGCGACCAATTTTTTCGAACTCACTGACATAAACTAAGCTTATGGATTTAATTTTACCTTGGACAGAGTACAACAATTTTGAACAATTCGGTCCATGGCATTTATTAGCCATCGGCTTGCTATTGATTGCCGTGGTCGCGCTGGTATTATTAGCCAACTCCCTTCGGGCTAATCGTATTATTGAGCGAAGAGTACGGCTGACTTTGATTGCAATCATGTTGGCTGCGCAAACCTATTATTATGTATGGAATTTCGTATTCGCTTCTGATCGTTTAGCGCAAAATATTATCCCAGCGCATATGTGTTCGGCAATTTTAGTGCCTTTGATTTGGTATGCAATCAAGCCGAATCAATATGTTTACGAAGTGTATTTCTTTTGGGGAACTTTGGGCGGGGGAGCGGCGATGTTGTTTCCGTTTACAGAAGGATTCGATTGGCCGCATACTCGAGTGATTCAAACTGTTTTCGTACATGCGTTGTTTTTCTTGATGGCGATTTATTTCACGGTGGTGGATCAATATAAAATGACAAAATTTTCGGTTTTACGGGCTTACGTTTGGACTGCGATTTTAGCTGGAATAGCTTTTGTGGTCAATCAGTTTACGGGAGCGAACTATATGTTTTTAGGCAATCCGCCAGCTGGGACGACTACTCCTCTCGATCTTTTCCCTCAAAATTCGTTCAAATATCCGCTGTTGCTGTTAGTTTTATTGGCAGTTTATTTCTTAATTTTCGGCATTTGGAAACTTTGCACTTGGCGGAGGGTTTATCCTAAAACTTGAAT
>JAITFB010000087.1 GCA_031281695.1 Candidatus Servula neotermitis | reverse complement strand
GTGTTGAGGAAATCGGCGTAATCCAAAGGCGTTACAATGCGGAACTTAGCCTCAGGATAAAGCGAGCGAAACTTCTTAGGTAACATCAAAGTTTGTTGTGGCAGCCAACGAATTTCATAAGCGTTGATTTGGCGAATTGGTGGATCTGCAGCAGCAGAAGTGCTTGCAGCTGCTGGGTTGTGAACCTCAATATAATCAATGTGCTGGTTAGAATAATTGCGCCAAAAATTTAGTTCTACCAGCCCTAGGATGATTTTATCCTTCAAGATTTTTAAACGCTCTTGGACTATAAAGTTTTCCCATAATCTACCATTATCCAAGCGCTCATTAGGCGAGCGAAAATCATCCATCAGCGCATTTCTGATTCCTACATCTGTAAAGTAATACTTAAGTTTTCCTCCGACATTCTTGGCTAGTCTATTGCCTCCAGCCATATTACTGAAATCAGACCTTTTATCACTGCTGGCGCCATCACTGTTGATGCTACTATTCGCTGCATTAGTATTATCACCGGCAGCACTGGCAATTAGCGCAGGCACTAGCACTACCATCCCAGCGTCTTGCAATAATTCTGAATACCTTTGAGCAGTGCGCTGGTTAATCCGAGCAACTTGAGCCAGCTCCCGCACACTCAAATCGCGACCAGTGTTTTTAGCAATATATACCACCATGCGCGCCAAAGCATCTACATCTTGGACCCGCGCCCGGCCTAAAATGTCTGTAAACAACTGACCTTCAATGTAGTCCATCAAAATTTTGGTCTTTTCTCGAGTGCTCTTAGCGTAAATCACATCCTCCATCAGTCCAAACTGCAACAACTCTTCCAAGGATAGAGTAAACACTGGTTGAGAATCAGACTCAAAAAGATCGGCGAAGGTTAAATATTTCATAGCTGTATTTTATATTTGCTGGTTATGCGACAGAGGACAGATGACGGAAGGAAGAATACGGAATTCCGAGATTTTGTCGCAAGAGTTGGCACGCGTTGCATCAGGTGCAGCGAACCAATGACTATACTCATAGTTTTAGTTTAGGGTGAGTTTTAGATTTTTTATACACATATTTCGATATCTATGTATATTTTTACTCAAAAAACTCTGAAACCATAAATTTTTTCAACTTCTAAACTCATAACTTGAAATAAGTGGGGCTGCAATTTGGCTCCCGGAAAGGACATCATGGCACAAATATATGAAGATGCGACTGAATTAATTGGGCGCACGCCATTAGTAAGATTGAAAAATTTAGCGAAAACCGCTGGAGCGCAAGCCGATTTAATCGGAAAACTGGAATTTTACAATCCCGCCAATTCAGTTAAAGACCGTATTGGCGTCTCGATTATCGATGCTGCCGAAGCATCGGGAGCATTAAAACCTGGAGGAAGCGTAGTCGAAGCAACATCAGGAAACACAGGAATCGCTTTGGCTTGGGTCGCGGCAGCGCGAGGATATAAAGCAGTTATTTTCTTGCCGGAAACATTTTCTAAAGAAAGGCGAGCTTTGATCCGAGCTTACGGAGGCGAACTAGTTTTAACTCCAGGAGCTGAAGGGATTAAAGGAGCTCGTGCGCGCGCTAAAGAATTAGTCGAACAAACCCCCAATTCCATTTTGGCTTCACAGTTCACCAATGAAGCGAACCCTAGGATTCATCGCGAAACCACCGGAAAAGAGATTTGGGAGGACACTGATGGAAAAGTCGACATCGTTGTAAGTGGAGTTGGAACCGGTGGAACTATTACCGGGATTGGACAATATATTAAACCTTTGAAGCCCGAGTTTAAAACAGTTGCGGTCCAAGCTGCCGAGAGCCCTGTGCTAACTGGAGGACAACACAGCCCACACAAAATCCAAGGCATTTCCGCTGGCTTTATCCCCGATGTTTTGGATACCGAACTTTATGACCAAGTAATTGATATCAGCAGTGAAGACGCTATCGCAACAGCGCGCGAAACTGCAAAAACCGAAGGCTTATTAGTCGGAATTTCCTCAGGAGCGGCCATAGCGGCTGGTTTACAACTAGCTAAACTCCCCGAAAACGCTGGAAAAGAAATAGTGGTAATTGTTCCAGATTTCGGTGAGCGTTACCTAACTACGCCGCTTTTCGAAGGATATTTGGACTAATAATTTGAGACGTGGGGGTGTTGGGAATGCGATTATTTTCAACGCTCCCTCAGTCCAAGGGCGCTAGTTATGAAGACTTTTTTAAAGTTCGTAGGATTATTATTAGCCTTAGATTTGCTGATTGTTAAAATTTTTCGAACTGACATTTCTAAAGTTCAAAACTCCGACCCAGCTGCTACTGACTCCAAGTTCGCCATTGCGTTATTGTACCCAGGGATGCAGAGTTTGTGGATGTATCGTTTATCCCATCGTTTATGGGAGTCTGCTGGCGCTGGTGGAAAATTTTTAGCCCGTTTAATAGCGCATTTAGCCAGATTTTTTACTGGTATCGAGATTCACCCAGCTGCCAAAATCGGCCGAAGAGTGGTGATTGATCACGGCTTAGGCACTGTAATCGGCAGCACAGCCACCATCGGCGATGATTGTTTGATTTATCACGGAGTCACTTTGGGCAATCGCCGACCCGAACCTGGAATTCGACATCCGCAAGTGGGGAACTCAGTGGTTATAGGCGCTGGAGCCATACTTTTAGGTCCCATCAAAATCGGTGACCGAGCCAAAATCGGCGCTGGAGCAATCGTGCTCGACGATGTTCCTGCGGACACTACCTATGTTAGCCCAGCCCGTCCACTTATTCGCTTAAATAATGACCGTTGATTCATTAGTGATGTTTTTTTAATGTAACAATTCTAGCTTTGACCCGAAATAAATTCTCTCGTGGAGCTAGTGGGAGTCGAACCCACGACCTTCTCCATGCCATGGAGACGCGCTACCAGCTACGCTATAGCCCCAGCTTCAATTAGATTACCATAACAGCTAAACTTTTAGTAAGCCCTCGTAGCTCAGAGGATAGAGCAGCAGACTTCTAATCTGTGGGTCGGAGGTTCGACTCCTCTCGAGGGCGCAAAGAAACCCAATGTTCGTAGCGAAACCACAGACCTGATTGACTGCGTTGAATCTTTTCAATTGAATTCAAAATCCAATAATTGTCTAAAGTTGGCGCGTAACTATCAGCTCTGACTTGAGTCATAACTTTTGTAATATAAGCTTCGTCGGCGAAGTTTAAGAATTGCTCATATATTGATTCACCACCAATTATCCAGATTTTCGCTGGGAATTTATTTCTACGTAAAGAATTTTGAGCCGCTATGATGGCATTTTTAGGTTGGCGAGTTATAATAACCCCAGGCGGATGATTTTTAGACAATGGGGAATTATGACGAGACATAACGATGTTTTGACGATTTGGAAGAGGTTTATTTGGTAAAGATTCCCAAGTTTTCGAACCCATAATTACGACTTGATTAGACGTTAATTTTGAAAAATATTCAAGATCTTCGGGAATTGAAAACGGCAATTGATTTTTAAAGCCGATGGCTCCCCATCGACCATGTAAATCTTGAGCTTCGGCCCAAATTAGAGCCACGGGAAATTGCGCCGCCATCCGCGCGCCTGAAGGGATTCGAACCCCCAACCTCTTGGTCCGTAGCCAAGCACTCTATCCGTTGAGCTACAGGCGCTTTTTATTAGTTTACTCTGGATGCTAGATAAATTCTATTAAGCTGGTACAGTGAGCAGTAAAGAAATCCAAATCGCCGGAATGGAACCCTTCTCGACAGTGGATTGGCCTGATAAAATTGCGGTCACTCTATTTTTACAAGGCTGCCCTTGGCAATGTGAATACTGTCATAACTTCGATATTTTAGATCCCAAAGTTCCCGGTCAAATCCCTTGGTCCGAAGTGCTGGAACTGCTGGAAAAACGGCAAGGATTGATTGATGGCGTGGTGTTTAGCGGGGGAGAACCCCTGATGCAACCAGCGATTATTGAAGCTGCGCAAACTGTAAAAGATCTGGGTTTTTTAGTAGGACTGCATACTGGAGGGGCTTATCCTAAAACTTTAGAAAAGCTGATCCCCTACTTAGATTGGGTGGGCTTCGATATTAAAGCACCTTGGGAAAAATATGATCAAGTAACTTTACGTCGCAATTCTGCGCCAGCTGCCCAAGCCTCCCTAAAACTGCTGCTCGACCAGCAAATTGATCTCCAAACTCGCACCACTTTCGATAAATTATTACTGACCGATCACGACCTAAAACTGATTGACCAACAGCTAAAAAACATTGGCGCACCCCCAACCATCGTCCAAGAAATCCGCACCCTCGGAACCTCAGATGAGTTCAAAGAACGCTACCGCCAGAGACCAGTAGTCAGTTATTAGTTAGAAAACGTAAAACGTAAGACAAAAAAATGATGACGGTGTCGGTGTGAGAGACGTTGCCATAATGTCAATGTTTTTTTAGGGCGCTAGCAGTTGCACAAGCATAATGTTGCAGAACTAATAACTGCGAGCGTAGCGAGCTAAGCTTCGCCGCGAGTTTTCTTGACGATTTCTTCAGCAATTGACTTAGGCACTTCAGCGTAAGAATCAAATTGCATAGTATAAACCGCTCGTCCTTGAGTTCGAGAGCGTAAATCGCCAATGTAACCAAACATTTCCGAAAGCGGAACTTTGGCTTCAATTACTTTTACGCCTGATGCATCCGACATTTGCTGGATTAATCCTCTCCTACTGTTCAAATCACCAATCACATCGCCCATATAATCCTCAGGAGTTCGAACTTCTACATCCATAATGGGCTCTAATAAAGCCATGTCAGCTTTTCTCGCCGCATCGCGGAAAACCATAGAGCCGGCTATTTGGAAAGCCAACTCGGACGAGTCGACGTCGTGGGTTTGACCGTCCAGTAAAATGGCTTTTACGCCGATTACAGGGTATCCTGCTAAGACGCCGGATTCCATGGCGCTTTGAATCCCCTTATCAACGGAAGGAATATATTCTCTGGGAATGCGTCCGCCGACAACTTTATTGACGAATTCGTAAGTTTGACCTTCGCTCTCTTCCATGTCTAGAGGCTCAATTGTAACATAAACTCGCGCGAATTGACCAGCTCCGCCGGATTGTTTTTTGTGTAAATACTCTTGATTTTCGACGGGGCGTCGAATGGTTTCCCGATAAGCTACTTGAGGTTTTCCGACATTCGCTTCGACTTTGAATTCGCGCTTCATACGCTCGACAAAAATATCTAAATGCAACTCTCCCATACCGGAAATAATGGTTTGGCCTGAATCATCATCGGTTTTAACCCGAAAAGTGGGGTCTTCTTCAACCAATTTTCCAATCGCTGTAGATAATTTCTCTTGGTCAGCTTTAGTCTTAGGCTCAATCGCCACGTCTAAAACTGGTTCAGGAAAAGACATCGACTCTAAAAGAATTTCATGATTAGTATCGCATAATGTATCACCGGTTGAAACATCTTTCAAGCCGATAAAGGCGTAAATGTGGCCGGCAATCGCTTCGTCGATTTGGTTTTCTTTGTTGGAATGCATTTGGAAAATTTTACCAATGCGCTCTTTTTTTCGTTTAGTCGAGTTTGCAACAGTGTCGCCAGATTTGATTTTGCCCGAATAAACTCGAGTGTAAATCAATTTTCCGTAAAACGGGTGGGTCGCGATTTTGAAAGCTAAAGCTGAAAAAGGTTCATTTTGAGAGGGTTCTCTTTCTAAGGGAATCTCATGATCTTTGACATCGAAACCGCGAACTGCGCCTATGTCCAAAGGAGTCGGCAAGTAATCTAAAACCGCATCCAACATAGGCTGGATCCCTTTGTTTTTAAAAGCCGAACCGCATAAAACTGGATAAGCTTTCGAATTGATAGTCAAAAGTCGCACCCCTTTTTTAATATCAGCTTGACTAAGTTCTTCGCCACCCAAATATTTTTCCAGCAACTCTTCATCAGTTTCAGCAACTTGTTCTAACAGCTCTGCGCGATATTGTTCGGCGGATTCTTTGAGATCGTCGGGAATTTCCTCAACTTGAAATTTGGCACCCATTTCGGTTTCACCGCGCCAAACTTTAGCGTTCATTTCAATTAAATCCACGATACCGATAAAATCATTCTCTTTGCCGATCGGCAATTGCAAAACCACGGGCTTAGCTTTCAAACGATCCTTAATCGTCTGAACGGAAAAATAAAAATCAGCGCCTAATTTGTCCATCTTGTTGATGAAACAGATTCGCGGTACATTATATTTATCAGCTTGTCGCCAGACGGTCTCAGATTGCGGTTCTACTCCTTCTTTGCCGTCGAAGATTGCGACCGCACCGTCCAAAACCCGTAAAGATCGTTCAACTTCTACAGTAAAATCTACGTGACCTGG
>JAITFB010000083.1 GCA_031281695.1 Candidatus Servula neotermitis | reverse complement strand
AACAATTAGGATTGTAAAGTGCGTTCTTGCTGTTGCAATTTAATCTTAAGAACGCACACTTAAGGGGGTGACAAAATCGCGTTACTTAAGGGGGTGACAAAATCGCTTTTCGTTTACACCACATTTGCCGTCAGAACCGCGATTTGCTAAACTGATAATATTAGAAATAACCGGTCCATTTATGCGGCCTTAGTTGCGAATGTATCAGTCGCTGTGGTAAAGTTCGTGCTCTACGTTTTGAGTGGGTCGGTCTCGATGCTTTCGGAATCTATTCACTCAATTTCCGATACCGCCAATCAGTTCACTTTATTGTTAGGCAAACGTTTTGCGCGCAAACCCAATGTGAAAAAATATCCTTTCGGTCGAACCCGTGCTCGATATTTAGCCAGTTTCGTCGTGGCCATCATGTTCTTTGCGCTGGGCGGGGCTATGGCGTTATTCGAAAGTTTCAATAAAACTATGCAGCTGTTGACTGCTAAAGCTGGTGTAGCTGGTGGAAATAGCAGCGCGAGTTATGTGGCCGGCATCAATGAATCAGCTCTCGCTGAAGGTGCGGCTGGTGGAAGCATTAATTTAGCAATGCTTTGGGCCAGCGCAGCAGTATTAGTGTTCGCCATTATCGTGGAGAGCCTATCCTTGAGAGTCGCCATCTCCGAAGCCAGGGAGATCATGGAAAAAGAGGAATATCGCACGCGTTCGCTCTTGAAGTTTTGGAAGCGCACTAAGTCCAGCGAAATCATGGTGATTTTGACCGAAGACACTCTGGCGGTAATCGGCCTCAGTTTGGCATTAGTGGGCATTATTACCACCATCATCACCGGCAATCCCCTGTTCGACGCGTTGGGCGGTGGAGCAATCGGAGTGTTATTGATTTTAGGGGCAATCTTGCTGGGTCGAGAAATCGGCTCACTGGTAATTGGCGAAAATGTATCAATTCATACCACCAATACCATCACCAAAACTGTAAAAGCCAACAAAAAGGTGGACAAATTTATCAACATGCAGGCCATCCACCTTTCCGAATCAGATCTTTTAATCTGCTTGAAAGTGGACCTAGTCGATACGCTCAAGATTTCTTCTTCAGCGGCTGTGAACGATATTGAACGCCAAATTAGAAAAGCCCTCCCCAATTATAACTGCGAGATTTATGTAGAAGTAGATGTGTATGACCCACATTATCGCAAGCCCAGAAGGAAAATCCAGGCATAAAAAAATCCTGACCCTTGATAACAAAGGCCAGGATAATTCTCAGACTTAGAGTCTAAATATCACTACAAATGACAACTGGCTTAATTAAGTCAGCGGGCTTGTTGTGCATCAGTTCGACTGCTTCGGCAATATGATCGAAGCCTTCGAAGCGATGGGTGATCATCAACGATGGATCGATCCGACCGTTAACCACTAATGAGCCCAACTTCTCCATTCGAAGACGACCACCAGGCATCAGGCCGCCGTGGATGGTCTTGTGTCCCATGCCAACGCCCCATTCAACGCGGGGGATCTTGACATATTCACCCGAGCCGAGATAGTTGACGTTGCCAATTGATCCGCCAGGTTTGAGCATCTTGATAGCTGGTTCAAAAGTGTCATTGTCGCCGCCAGCAATCAAAACTTTGTCAGCTCCGACGCCGTTGGTCAAAGCTAAAACTTGCTCAGCAATATCGCCATCTTTATAGGAAATGAAATCAGTTGCTCCAAATATCCTGGCTACTTCGACAGTTTTGGGACGTGAACCAACCGCGATCAAACGACCAGCACCGTGCAAAACTGCGCCGCGGACACACATTAAACCAACTGGGCCAATGCCGATTACCACGACCGTATCGCCGAAAGTTACGCCGGACATTTCCGAAGCGTGCAAGCCGGTCGGAATCATATCCGAAAGCATACAAGCGACGTCGATATCAATTTCCGGAGGCAAAAGCGCCAAGTTCGCATCAGCTTCGTTGACATGAATGCGGGTTCCAAAAACACCGTCTTTAATGTTAGAGAATTTCCAACCGCCTAGCATTCCGCCCGAATGGACTGAATAGCCAGCTTGAGAAAAAGTGTCACCCCAATCCGGAGTGATGGCTGGAATTAAGACCTTGTCGCCGACTTTGAAATCTTTGACCTCATCCCCCACTTCGACAATTTGGCCGCAAGCTTCGTGGCCGAGAATTAAATTTTCCCTCGGTCCGACCGCGCCTTCGTAAACTGTATGAATATCTGATGTGCAGGGAGCTACCGCCAAAGGTTTGACAATCGCGTCCCTGTGACCCGCTACTGGGTCTGGTTTTTCTATGAACCCAACTTCGTTGAGTTTGATCATTGCGAATCCTCGCATATATAATCCTTTCTACCCTAAGATTAGCTCAGTCCGCTTACAGTATTTGGTGTCAATTACGAATTATACAGTTTTATTTCAGTAGATACGCTTAAACTTAGATACCAAAATTTCACGTATGATTATTAACTGTTGATTACCGATGACTAAACACGACTAATCCTAACGGTTAGCGACCCCTGATAGCAGCATTTAAACCGCAGTTTTCCAATAAGACGCATGCTGTATTTTTAGAAGGCAGTTGATGAACACAGCTGTTTACTAACAGCTGATGGCTAGCCGCTAGTCTTTGGTGTCATCTTCGAGGCCAGCCTTTGCATAAACTCCGCCATAGCTCCACGGGTGACGGGAGCGGAGGGACGGAAAACAGTTTTTCCAGCGCTGTTAGTTCCAAATCCTTGGGTGATTTTGTTGGAGGACAACCAATTGATGGCCGCGATACGGTTCAAGGGTTGGGCTGGAACTTGACTAGCTGTTTTACTATCATCATATTGAACCTTGACGCTTTGGGCCGATACATCTGGGAAAACGCTGGTTTTAGTCTCAACTGGTTTTACTCCAGCAAATTTTTGCATAAACTCCGCCATAGCGCCACGATTTACCACTTTGCTGGGACAATATTGACTGCCGTCCGGGTCGCAACCTTTAGTAATTCCAGTATCAGCTAGCCACATAATGGCCAGCCGACGCTCAGCAGTCAGTCCACTGATGTCAGTAAACGAATTGGACTTGTTAGCGTAAACTGCTGCCACTTGAGCGTCAGTCCAGCCAGCTAAACGTTGAAAATACTGAGCCATTGCGCCGCGCGTTACGGAATTGTTGGGTTTATACTCGCAAGCTGCATTCGAACCTGAACAACCGAAGCCTTCCGTGACTCCAGTTCTGGCCAGCCACTCAATCGCCGAGGCGCGGGCTTTAGTTATGCCTTTACTTTTAGTGTCAGTAAACGCCAGAGCTGGGCCGGTCGCGCTGGGAATCTTATTGATAATGTTACTACTACCTGGCGTTGGCGGTTCAGGCGTTGGTGTTGGAGAAGGTGATGCAGACGGAGATTGCGTAGGAGTTGGGCTTTCAGTAGGGGTTGGGTTATCAGTAGGAGTAGGAGTCGGAGTAGGCTTCGGAGCTGAGATTTTTTCTGACCAATATATGGCTCCGGAAGCTGGCTCGTTTAAAGCTGAATGCAATAAAAACAGGGCGGTTTTATTAGGATTGACTTGAAAATAACCTGGACTTTGTTCAATTGAGTAAAACAAATTATTCAAGTTGAAATTAAAAACCACATCTAAAGCGTATCCCGAAGCTTGTTTAGGGTCGCGCCGGATTTTTCCAATATAGGCAATCGGCGAATCTGAATCAATTGCCGAAGCCATAAAAGTATAGAGTCCAGAATCCGGACCGTGAAAAATCCCAGAATTGTCAGCCAGAAAATAACCTTGAACCGTGTTCTCTCCTATGCTCCAACGAGTGTAAGAACTGGGATTATTTGAGTCCATAATGTCAATATCGTAAATTGGCGGATCGTCAGCGCTGGCCCCATAGAAAAAATAACGGGAATCTTGGGTCGGATTTGATCCCAAATCAGCTGGAGCTTGAATTAGATCGCTGACGTCATCATAATCGGCGATGGTGGTTAAATCTAGTGTAAAGGCTGCGTCACTGAGGTCATTACTTAGACAAAAGAATACTTGATTGGAAATCATACATAATTGACCAGCTTGATTGAAAAGAATTTGATTGATTACAATGCGATTCGTGACTCCGGTAAATGCCTGATTGAACGTTGCGACTGTCACTGGGGTTCGGACTGTAGTACCCGAATCATTTGGATCATAAATTCTATAAAGAGTAGGATCATTATCAGTTCCGTTTCCAGCAGTCAAAAAATAATCGGAACCTTGGAAGCTGAAAGGAAAACCGATTTGCCAATCCCCGTAAATATGATTTTCGCTACAATTAGCGCTGAGAATCGGATCCGCGTCGAAAGAACATAGCTCTTGCGAGACTGCATCGCCAGCCATGAACACCTCATTGGACATTTGGAAAAGAAAAGTTTCAGCGATACTCCAGTCTTCGGTAATCGTATAGTTTTCCACAATTTTCATGGTGTTAGGATCCCAAATGTGTAAATGACTTTCAACATCGTTCAAGTCAATAGTTTTATGTTGTTCAACTAATACCGCGATTTTGCCATCGTTTCTAACTACCGCTGACTGCGGCGACGCCACGATTAACAGATCGCCTGACTGGCTAGTCTCGCAGGAATCGCTTTTCATATCCGAGCTAACAGCGCAAAAATGATATGGCGTAGGCGTTTCGTCTCCGAGCGCTTCGAAATAAAATAACCGGCCATCGGGAGTCATGACTTCGCTGCCAGGAACGTAAGCGAGCTGCCTCACACAATGTTGGATTACGCTACCGGACAGTTCAGTTTCGGACCCGCAAATTGGATCATTGGCTGCGGCGCTTTCTGTCGCTGGTAAAGCCATGGGCGTAAGGCTAACGCTGACTAAGACTAAAGCTAGCAATCCAGCCCATTTGCGAAATTTGGCTCGTTCCATTTCGACCTCCTTGCTTAGGTTATTTATAGTTTATCATATGTTAGTGACAAGATACTAGCGGCTTGTAAACGAGGTTGCATGTAAATTTGGGTGGGAAATTAAAAAGTTCTCCTTAGTGTAATTTAATTACGTCATTTAAAAAAGGAGAACTTATGACTAATTTACCAGATTACGAACCCGTCGAGAAGGATATTCTTGCAGGTCTCAGTGAACGATGTGAAAGAGAAGAAATGAATAGGCAATTG
>JAITFB010000046.1 GCA_031281695.1 Candidatus Servula neotermitis | reverse complement strand
CGATTGAGCTGGAAGTACCCAGATTGCGAAATCAGAATTTTTCGATTGATTTCTTAAAAAATTATAAACGGCAGGACCAAGGTCTTATTGTCGGAATCGCCGAGATGTACGTTCAAGGCGTTTCAACCAGAAATGTTTCGAAAGTGACCAACATTTTGTTTGGAGAATCGATATCTAAAAGTACTGTTTCGGAAATGTGCAAACAGCTCGATCCAATCGTGGATGAATTCCGAAACCGCCCTTTAGAGAGCGTTTATCCATTCGTTATTATTGATGCAATATATTTGAAAGTACGTGAAAACAACACTGTCGTTTCTAAGGCCCTTTATGTGGCTATAGGCGTCAATCGTGAGGGATTCCGAGAAATTATAGGGCTGATGGTGGCTGACCAAGAAGACGAACAAAACTATCGCAGATTTTTTCAGAGCTGGAAATCAAGAGGGCTAGAGCACATTTTGTATATCGTTTCTGACAATCATCAAGGCTTGAAAAACGCAATAACTAAAGAGTGGACTAAGGCGATATGGCAACGGTGCCAAACCCACTTTTCTCGGAATATGCTCGATGTTTCACCTAAAAAAGCTCATTCTACGGTATCTGAACATCTGAGTAATATTTACAACGCACCAAATCTGAATGAAGCACGAGCGATGAAAGAAGTCGCTGTAACCGAACTTATCGAAATAGCTCCCAAAGCAGCTACATTGCTAGATGATTGTTTCGATCAAATAGTTCAAGTGTTCGCGCTGCCAGCCAAACTTCGTAAGAAAATGCGAACATCAAATAGTATCGAGCGGCAAAACGAAGAAATCAGAAAAAGGGCCAGGCCGATTAGGATTTTCCCCAACGAACCTTCAGTCTACAGAACCATAGGAATGTTGTTGCTGGAACAACATGAGAGGTGGATTTCCGGACACAGATATATGCACCCCGAACGAATAGCTGAATTTATGAAAGAAAGGGGTTTTATGCAAAAATAGTAGTAACAACGTTTTGGAGATTTACACACTTTTTAGGACACAACTGACAAATATAACGGCGTAATCTTAATCTGGCTGTTCCATATTTTGTATAGACATTAATTAACCGAAATCCATGTTTGTGAATTTTTTCGTTACAATCCTCGCAAAACCAATGTAGCCCCAAATATGTATTGAGATAATTGGCTTGTTCGGCTTCAAATTTTTCGGAATAAAGCCGCAAAAGTCGTCGTCTCTCTCTTCGTCTTCGCAGCGCTCTATAATGCCTGCGAGATTGTCCTTCATTTTAGGATCGTAATCTGGTAATTTGTTCATAAGTTCTCCTTTTTTTACCAATGTAATCAAATTACACTAGGAGAACTTTTAATTTCCCACACGAATTTACATGCAACTAGAAAAAACGGTGTTCAATTTTTTTTCAAAACTATTATAAACTTATTATAATAGTTCTCCATAAGTTTGGAGTTTGACAGATGAGGAGGTTTGTTGTGTCAAGTTATAAATCTGTTTTCAATGGTGTAAAGTTGACAAAATCAGTATCGATCTATGATGTTACGAAATATCATCAGGCCGTGATTAGCATTTCAGAATGTGCTGCCCACATTTATTTTTATCCATTTGCGCGTTTCGACGAGGAACCAAATGATTACCAAGACATTCTTGATAAGTGGGAGGATATAAGAAAAACTGTCGCGAACTGGTTTGAATTGTTCATGCGATTAAGGGGCTACCCCTTGTCAACCATCGATTCATTACGGGAAATGGCTAATTTATGTGATGATATTGATAAGGATATCGAGTACGTAATTGCAGGAAAAACCGAGTATATTCCCCAGGTCAAATCCGCTTTGAGCCGTTTGCGAGATACATCAGATTATATTAGCACAGACTATGATGAGTTGCAAACTCGAATTTCTTTCTTTAATATCGATACTAGTAATATGCCATCGCAGATCGAAGATATTTCGTCAAGCTTAAGAATTGATGTTAATCTCGATCAGGCTTCTATTGAAATTTTGAAAAAGGATGTTGCAAAATTAAATACTGAAATTAATGAACTGAATGTTTATATTGCTGAATTAGCTACTGCAGCAGGTGTAAACACCGGTATTGGTTTATTGCAGCTTACCATTCCTTTGCTTGGATGGTTCATAATTTTGCCTGCGAGCCTGGTCGCGGATTATGCTTTGATTCAGAAAATCGTCAAACTTTCCGAAGAGATAAAAACAGATCAAGAAAAAATTTCCCAAGACAATCAACTCTCCCAAGAGTATTTAGACGCAATCCTTATGATGGATTTAGCGATTACAAAATTAACTGATTTTTCGAATGACGCATCTAATATGGCGGGACTTCTTTCCACTATTCGTGAGACCTTGTTTGGACTCGCTGGGGGGATAGGATCAGTTGTAACTCAATGCACCGATGCCGCCGATCATTTCTCCAATCAAGACTGGGTAGATTTGAGAGAAGATGTACACCAGATTAAAACTCACTGTACTGTTTTGGTAGATCAGTTTCGAGTAATCGACATTTCCAAAGATTACGGAATTAATGATTCTGTTGATTCAGATTATTCTTCAGAGGAAATTCAACAAGTTGTAGAACAAGGGGAAAAAGTGGATCTAATTTCGTATTTATTCCCTGATTCAAACGAGTTAAAATAGGATTTTTTGTTTATTCTCTAAAAAAAGAACTAACGAGTTAGTAGGATGTCGCATTGTGGTTGGAGAGGTTGCATACTAATTTGGGTGAGATTTAGAAACTTCCCTAAAAATAATCTTACGCACATTGTTTCTAATCATTTGCGTTTTTCCCAATAGTCGCTTTAGGTTTCATCGTAATCCAATTGTCCGGGTTTGATGACGCTATCTGAATCGGATTTTGTTCACCCAAATTAACACGCAACTGTCCGCTGTCAAAAATTCCGTTGATTGTGGGTATCATCCACCCTAACTTTTCTTAACAATCTGCACTCCTTCAACCCAAGGCGACCAACCCAGATATTTAATCCCCTGACCATAGTACTTTATCAAATCGTTGATACTATTATGAATGAATAAATTTGAATGTTTGCCCGCCTGACTAGCGCTTGCTACTTTACCATTGGGAAGACTAATCGCAATATGACCTCCTTGTCGGCGAGCTAAGTTTAATCCAGCCAAATCGAACCAAATTGGAACAGCTACTCCTTTGGGAGGAACATTTTTTTGTGCAGCCCCGGAATTTATTTCCATGTCCCAGGCATCCATGGCCCAATTTACTTTTCGAAAATTATCAGGTGGACTAAATGCATCTTGGACGGCCTTCAAACACATACCGCCGACATAGGGCGTATCACGGTATTGAC